>SKFX01000191.1 GCA_007117775.1 Ilumatobacteraceae bacterium | reverse complement strand
TGGGTGGACCATCTCGCCCGCCTCGGAATGCGACATGATCTGTTGGCACTGCGGGTCACCGACCGCCGTGAACACGACCTGCCACCCATCGGTCTGATCAATCTGCGCGATCCGGCCACCGGGCGCCAGCGCGAGGCCCGGATCACCGCATCGGTCCAGCACCGCTTCGCCGAGCGGGTCGCAGCACGCGAAGCAGCTTTCTCCCGGGCGATCGCACGATCAGGGGCGGACCTCATCGAGCTGAACACCAGCGATGACTGGCTCGCTGCGATCGTGAGACATGTCCAGCAGCGACGCACCCAGGCGGTGCGCGGCGAGGTACTCGCCCGATGAACGGCCGAGTGAGCAGTATCGACCGAAAGCGACGACTCGGGAGACGCCGGTGAGCAGCGACTTCATCGCACCCGAACGACTGTGGCTGCTCGTCGTGGTCGCTGCCATGGGTGTCGGCTACCTGATGGTCCTGCGCTGGCGACGCGTTGCCGAGGTGCGCTTCACCGAGGTGGACCTCATCGATGAGATCGTCCCGGAGCGGCCGCGCTGGCGACGCCATGTGGTGGCCGTGTTGATCCTCGCCGGACTCGCAGCGATGGTGATCGCAGCGGCCCGTCCGATCGAGCAGCGCACCGAGGTCCTCTCAACCGAAGGTCGCATCATGGTCCTGTTCGATGTCTCGCTGTCGATGATGGCCGAGGACGTGGAACCGGACCGATTCATCGCTGCACAGTCCGCAGCACTCGAATTCGTCGACGAGGTGGACCCGGGAGTGCAGATCGGACTCATCTCCTTCAGTGGCAATGTGGCTGTTGAGAGCCCCCTCAGCTTCGACCGCGCTGAGACACGTCGCTCCATCGAGCGCCTCCAGCTCGGACCGGGCACCGCGATCGGCGACGCGCTCACCGTCGCGACCCGGGTGCTCACCGCCGATCTGTCCTCCGAACAACTCGATGATGACACCGCGCCGGGAGTCATCGTGGTGTTGACCGATGGCGAGACGACGGTGGGAATGCCCACCGCTGAGGGAGCTGCCATCGCCGCCGAGGTCGGCATTCCGGTCTACTCGATCTCGTTCGGGACCGAAGCAGGCTTCATCATGGATCCCGGTGGCAGCGGCCAACGGATCCCAGTTCCGGTCCGCATCGACGAGATGGAAACCGTCGCAGCCGAGACCGGCGGTATCGCCTATTCAGCTGAATCCCCTGAGGCGCTCAGTGCCGCCTATGACGAGATCAGAGCCGAACTCACCGACTCGCTCGCCGACACCATCGACGTCATCGAGGAACGAACCTGGCGTTGGGCGATGGGCGCGTTCTGGTTGATCACCGCCGGCTGGGGACTCTCGCTGTGGTGGCTGCGCGGCCTCGTCTGAGCACGACGACGCCGACGATCCTCCCGCCGACTCCCCTGTCGCCAGCCCGGTGGACCGCTCAGTCGATCAGGCCGCGGAGCGCTTCGATGGTCTCGGTGGCGCCGGCTCCGACCGGAGTCACCGACAGATGTGTGACACCGGCTTCGCGATACGCAGCGATGCGCTCGCGGACATATGAGGCCGGGCCGACCAGATTGGTGTTCTCGAGCATCTCTGCGGGCACCGCCGCGGCCGCCTCATCCTTCTTGCCTGACAGATACAGGTCCTGAATCTCGGCGGCCTCGTCCTCGTAGCCGTACTTGCGGCAGATCGTGTTATAGAAGTTCTTATCGCGCGCCCCCATACCGCCGACATAGAGCGCCACATTGGGCCTGGCCATGTCGAGAATGCGGTTGCGCGCATCACCGGTGAGCGATTCATCGATCGCCACCATGCCACCGGCAGAGATCTGCAACGGCCCGCGCGCCGGGTCGCGCTTCGCGAGCCCCTTGTCGAGTTCGGCTCCCCAGACCGACCTGAACTTCTCCGGATCGAAGAAGATCGGCAACCATCCTTCGGCGATCTCTGCGGTTGCGGTCACGCTGAGGCCCATCAGGCTCGCCCAGAAGATCGGGATCTCGGCGCGTACCGGATGGTTGATCAACTTGAGGGCCTTGCCGAGACCGGTGCCTTGGCCCTCGGGCAGTGGCACCTGCACCGCTGCACCCTGATAGTCGACCCGCTCGCGGCGCCAGACCATCCGACAGACCTCGATGTAGTCGCGGATCCGCGGCATCGGCTTGTCATAGGGCACCCCGTGGAATCCCTCGATCACCTGCGGCCCCGAGGCTCCGAGGCCGAGCACGAAACGACCATCGCTGACGTAGTCGAGTCCTGCTGCGGTCTGCGCCATACACGACGCGGTGCGCGAGAAGACGTTCAAAATGCCCGATCCGATCTGGATCCGGTCGGTCTTGGCCGCCAGGTAGCCCATCTGGCTGACGGCATCGAAGCTGTAGGCCTCGGGAACCCACACCAGATCGAGGCCGGCGGCCTCGAGTTCCTGCACCCGCTGGACATCGGCGTGGAAATCGCCGGAGTAGTTGATCATCATCGAGAGCTTCATCTCATTGACCCTAGGTCGTCGGCGATGATGATCCGTGATCGAAGTCGATCACCTAGGTGTCGACGTCACACGGTGGGCGCCGCGTCGCTGGTCTCGGGTGCAGCGACAGCGGGTATCAGCGCGGTGTTGAGGTTGCCCGAACGGAACCCCTCGAGATCCGCGGTGACGTATTCGTATCCGACCGCTCGCAGCGATCGGACCACCTCGGCGCGCAGTCGCACCAGCGATGCGAGTTCGTCGGCGTCGACTTCGATGCGAGCGGTCTCGCCGTAGTGGCGCACCCGGACCTGAGTGAAACCGAGGGACTTGAGCGCCGATTCGGCGCGTTCGACCCGGCTCAAGACGGCGACCGAGACCTCCGTCCCATACGGGAGACGACTCGCCAGACACGCTGCGGCCGGTTTGTCCCAGGTGATGAGGCCCATCTGTTTGGAGATGGCGCGAATCTCGTCTTTGGTGAATCCGGCCACGACGAGCGGGAACTGCGCGCCAGCCTGCTCGGCGGCACTCTGGCCGGGTCGATGATCACCGAGATCATCACAGTTCACGCCGAGCACGACCACGGCTCCACGTTCGTCAGCGATCGGCGAAAGCACCTCCATCATCGCCGACTTGCAGTGATAGCAACGGTTCGCATCATTGCGTCGATAACTGGCCCGCTCCATCTCATCGGTCGTCACCGTCGTCCAGTTCAAGCCCCATGCCGACGCCAATGCGGCACACTCCTCGGCCTCTGAGCCGGCCAACGACGGCGACACCGCCGTCACGCTCACACAGCGTTCAGACCCGAGCGTCTCATGGGCGACCGCAGCGAGGAACGCTGAGTCCGCACCGCCGCTGAATGCGACGATCACCGAACCGAGTCGCTCGAGTTCGCTGCGTAACGCAGCAACTTTGGCCACGAGGCTGGGTTCATGACCCACAGTGTCCATCCCACCAGTGTCGCAGACCCGGCACCGCGGACCATATCGGGCGCACCCGAGGCCCTCGATCCAGACCCTGCGCCTGATCGATCACCGGCGCGTCTTCGATCAGGCCGGCTCGCTGCGCGACAATGGGGTTTCCATGACCATCCCTGACTGGTGGACGAGCAACCGATACGGACTCTTCGTCCACGCCAGTTTGGCGAGTGTGCCCGCCTGGGCGCCGGTCGGCCAGTACGCCGAGTGGTACCGCAGCCACCTGGGTGAGGATGTCGACGATGTGATCGGGCATCTGAGCCCGATGGTCGAGGTCCTCGCCCATCATCGCCGCCACTGGCCCCAGATCGACAGCTATAGCGAGTTCGCCGACCTACTCGACTTCGCCCGTTTCGACCCCGAACTCTGGGCCGATGTGGCGACGCGCGCCGGAATGTCTCATACCGTGATGGTCGCCAAACACCATGACGGCCTGCGTTGGTGGGACGCTCCCGGCGACGTCGCCTCAGTGATGAGATCGGGACCGAGGCGCAATGTCCTCGGCGAATGGGCGTCGGCGGCTCAGCGCGCCGGCCTCGGCTTCGGCACCTACTACTCGCTGCTCGACTGGGCCGATGAGCGCTACCCGACGCCGCGATATGTCGACGAGGTGCTCCACCGCGAGGTGCTCGACCTCGTCGAACGCTACGGCTCACGGGTGCTGTGGGGAGACGGGAACTGGGGTCAGCCGGCATCGCTGTGGCGCAGCGATGCGTTGCTCGAGCGGGCCCGCCAGATCAGACCCGATCTGGTGGCCAATGACCGTTGGTCCGCGACACAGCCCGATTTCAGGACCTTTGAGTTCAACATCCCCGATCGGGTCATCGATGAGCCGTGGGAACTGTATCGGCCGATCGGTTGCAGCTTCGGCTACAACCGCAACGAACTCGACGAGCACCACCTCAACGCAGCCGGCATCGTCGCGCTGTTGACCGAAGTAGTGGCCAAAGGCGGCAACCTGCTGTTGAGTATCGGGCCCGATGCCCACGGTGAGATCCCCCCGAACCAGCTCGAACCCCTGCTCGAAGCCGGCCACTGGATCCGACCACTTCGCCACGCGCTCGACTCGGCGCGCCCGTGGAGACCAGATGGCGCCCCCATCTGGGGCGACGTATCGGTCCGCTATCTCTGGACCGCCGAGGACCGCGACCGTCACACCGCTGAGCCCGACAGGGCCGACGACCTCGAGAGCGTCACGGTCATCGATATCGGCGGATCCGGCCGGTGTGAACACCTCGACGCCGACCGCTACGAGATCGTCAGCGCCACAACCATCGACGGCCTCGATGTCGAGATCGAGACGACCACAGCGGGCCTGATCATCACTCCACCGACCAGCCGCGGTCAGCAGCTGGCCTCGACATATCGTGTCCACTACCGCCTCCGACGACGCGAGGCTCTCGAGTTGTTCAGCTCCGACACCGCCGCTGCCGCAGGTCCGATCGTGCTCGCCGCTCTCCTCGGTGAGGCACGTCCGGGCGAGGTGGTCAACCTCACCGATGGCGACTATCTGGGCCCTGCTGAGGTCCCCGACGGCGTCACCGTGCGGGGTCTCGGGCCGCAGCGAACCCGGATCGTGGCTCCGGAGACGTCCAGCGACACCGCAGCACTGATCACGCTCGGAGCGGGATCACGCCTCGAACACCTCTCCGTCGGCTCGCCACATCGACCACATCAGCACGATGTCCGCATCTCAGGCGCCGGTGCACTCATGCTCGGGGTCGAGGTCTGCGGCGAGACCGAGGTCGCTGCCGATCGAGCGACGGCGCGTGGCTGTGCGCTCTCGGTGGTGCGGGCCGATCATGTGGATCGAGTCCGGGTATCGCGCTCGATCCTGCGCGGTAGACGCTGGGAGACCGGTGTGTTGATCGCCGGCGGCCGCGATCATGAGGTGGAGGGGTGCGAGTTCATCGACCACCTGTGCGCAATCCGTCTCGACGGCACTGAGAGCGCAAAGATCCGAGGCAACCATCTCACGGCGAGATGGTGGGCGATCCATCTGCGCGATACCGCCGCGACCCATGTGGTCGGGAACTCGATCACCGCCACCATGCGCGCCGTCGACGTCGACGGCGGCGCCGATGTGCTCATCGACGGAAACGCCGTATCAGGGGGTGACAGCGGCTGCATCGTCGAACGCGGAGCCACCTCGGTGACCGTGAGCGGCAACCACTGGTCACGCTGTCGGATCGGCCTGTTGGCGTGGGATGCCGGAGAGGTCTGGCACCGCTCCAATGTCACCGCTGATCTGCGCGAACCCGACCTCGCAGTCGAGATCGGCCCGGCCTGAGCGGGTGATCGTCGCACCCGAGTGCATTCTGGGTGAATCCGACTAGTCGGCTCGCGCCGCCATCGCAGCGCGTTTGGCGGCTCGGGCGCGCACCGAGGGATCCAATTCCACTTTGCGCAGCCGGATCGATGTCGGCGTGACCTCAACACATTCATCTGAATCGATGAACTCGAGTGCATGCTCGAGGGACAGCTGTCGATACGGCGTCAGCTTCACGGTCTCATCGGCCGATGCAGCGCGCACGTTGGTCAACTTCTTCTCGCGACAGACGTTGACATCCATATCTCCGGCACGGCTGTTCTCTCCGACGATCATCCCGCTGTAGACCTCGGCGCCGACACCGACCATCATCGTGGCCCGATCCTGCAGATTGAGCATCGCATAGCCGGTGGCCACCCCGGTTCGATCCGCCACCAACACCCCGGTGGCACGGTTGCGGATCTGGCCCGCCCACGGCTCATAGCCATCGAAGACATGGCTCATCACACCCGTGCCGCGTGTCTCGGTGAGGAATTCGGTACGCAGGCCGATCAGGCCGCGTGACGGCACCACATAGTCCAACCGGACCCAGCCATGCTGATGGTTGACCATATTCTTCATCTGGCCGCGACGGCCGGCAAGCAGCTGCGTCACCGCACCGAGATGCTCCTCGGGCACATCGATGGTCACCTGTTCGATGGGTTCATGCACCACCCCATCGATCTCCTTGGTGACGACCTCGGGTTTGCCGACGGTGAGTTCGAAACCCTCCCGCCGCATCGTCTCCACCAGAACCGCGAGCTGCAGCTCACCACGGGCCTGCACCTCCCAGGCATCGGGGCGATCGGTCGGATGGACGCGCAGACTGACATTGCCGATGAGCTCGGAGTCGAGGCGGGTCTTGACGAGACGCGCCGTCAACTTCGAACCCTCCCGGCCGGCCAAGGGCGAGGTGTTGATCCCGATCGTCATCGACAGCGCCGGGGCGTCGACGGTGATCGTCGGCAGCGGACGCGGATCGTTCGGATCCGCAAGGGTCTCACCGATCGTGATCTCCGCGAACCCGGCGACGGCGACGAGATCACCGGGTCGCGCCATCTCGACGGGTACCCGCTCGAGCGCCTCGGTCAAGAACAGTTCGGTGACCCTCGCGTTCTGGATCTGCCCATCGGACCGGCACCACGCCACCTGCTGGCCCTTGCGCATCTCACCTTGAACCACACGGCACAGGGCGAGCCGCCCCAGATAGGCGTTGGCATCGAGATTCGTGACCCAGGCCTGCAATGGATGGCCCTCTTCATAGGTCGGTGCCGGCACGTGGGCGGCGATCACATCGCGCAACGGCGTCAGATCGGTGCCGATCACACCGGGCTCGAGCGACGCCCATCCGTCGCGCGCCGAGCAGTAGACGATCGGGAAATCGAGTTGCGCATCCGAGGCCTCCAAATCCATGAACAGCTCATAGACCTCATCGACCACCTCTGCGACGCGCGCATCGGGGCGATCCACCTTGTTGACCACCAAGATGGCGGGCATATCGAGCGCCAGGGCCTTGCGGAGCACGAAACGCGTCTGGGGAAGGGGTCCTTCGGCGGCGTCGACGAGCAGCACGATGGCATCGACCATGTTGAGCGCGCGCTCGACCTCGCCACCGAAGTCGGCATGGCCGGGGGTGTCGACGATGTTGAAGGTGATGCCGTCCCAGTGCACCGAGGTGTTCTTGGCCAGGATCGTGATGCCCTTCTCGCGCTCGAGATCGTTGGAGTCCATGACCCGCTCGGCCACATCTGCATTGGTTCGGAACGCTCCGGACTGATGCAAGAGCGCGTCGACGAGCGTGGTCTTGCCGTGATCGACGTGGGCCACGATGGCGAGGTTTCGGAGGTCGGAGCGTTGAGACATGGAGGCTCGACGTTAACGGCTGATCGCCTCGGCCAGACGCCACTGCGGGGTATTGACGATATCGAGCATCTCAGGCGAGGCGCTGGTCGTGGTCGCAGCGATGATGCCGAGCGCGTGGGAGATCCCGATATCGGGGATCACCACCCCGCCCGCGGCACCGGCGACATCGAGGCGCAGGTCGACGAGACCGAGACGCCGCTGGAAAGGATTCGCACTGAGTCCCACACTCTGGATCCGTGCCAGCGGCACTGTCCATCTCCGCCAGGCGAACACACCGCGCTCGGTCACGATGAGGTGCTCGCCGACGCCGGTGCGCAGACTGCGGCCGTACGCCCAGCCGCTCAACAGCGCAACCGGCATCGCGACGAGGATCGACACCAGGCCCAGCGCGCCCAACCAGAGCCATGACGCTGCAGCGACGATCGGCACGATGCGCACCGTGCGACGGACCATCGCCCGACGGGTCGCGCTGCGTCGGTGGCGACGCTGGACGGGGCTGGGGTCGTGGACTGGGGAGGCTGCGCTGAGGAACTCGCGCTCCACAGCATCGAGGTCGGCCAGATCACCGATCGGGATCGACGCCGAATGCAGACCTCCGCCGATATCGCCGCCGAGGTCGGCGGTGCGCACATCGAGGGTCCCGAGACCGAGGCGGCGGCGCACCGGATTGGTGGCGATTCTCACCACCTGGACGCGCATCAGGGGCAGTGTCGCTCGGCGCACCTCCAAGAGGCCACGGCGCACCGTGATCTGAGAGCCCCGGCGTTCGACGGTCAGGTTGAAATGGCTCAACACGGTGAATCCCACCGATGCCAACGAGACCAGCACGAGAGTCGCCAGCAACGCCACCGAGGGTGAGATCGATGTCAATCCACGCTGCAGTGTGGACTGTGACTCCTCGGTGAGGCCGAGATCGGAGAGCAACTGGAATGAACCGACCACCACCGCGAGCGGAGCCAACCACAGCGACCTCGATGTCAGACCGGCGATGACCAACTGCTTGAGCGTCAGCGCCAACAAGGTCTCAGCGGGCGGTCCAGGCGGCGCCCAAGTCGCCGCGCCGCGATCTTCACCACCCGGGATCGGGTCGCTGCGCCTCCATCGGTCGAGCATGACAGCGAGCGCCTCAGCGTCGTGCTGTGAGAGCGAGTCGAGACTCACCTCGTTGGTCTGGCCGGTACCGGCGAGACCGAGCCGCAACTCCACGAGCCCGAGGGCCTGGTGGCGGATGCCCCGTCGCTGGTCCACCTGTTGGATGCGCTGAGGTGGAACGGTCTGGACCGTGCGCCACACGACCCCCGAGCGGATCACGAGTCCTTCGGGTCCGACCTCATAGGAAGTCCTGACCCACACCACGAAGCGCCAGACCAAGAGTGCGCCGGCGGCCACCACCAACAGCGAACCTGCCGAACGGGTCAACGCGATCAGCCAGATCGGCCAGATCCGCAACGCTGCCACCACCCAGGTCGACAATGGGCTCAACGGATGCAGATGCCGGGCAGCGATCCAGTCCTCGGCGGCGACGCGGGGCGCGCCGGTCGGATCTGGCGATGTCTGGGGAGATGAGTGGGGCGGTGGTTTCGGGGACTCGTCCATGGCCTCAGATCCGATCCTCACGTCCCGTCATCGCGGCCGGCGCGCGCCAGGAGATCCCGACGCAGATCGCCGACTCGCTCGGGTGCGATCCCTGGGATCGTCGCATCGGTGGTGGCGGCCGCCGAACGGAGCTGGATCGTCGTCAGACCGAGGGCTCGCTCGATCGGCCCTTGGGCGGTGTCGACTTGCTGGAGACGGTGGAACGGCATCGCCGAGGACCGCCGCCACAGGACTCCGTGGACCAGTTCGACCCCGGTTGTGGTCAGCCGGAACCGCCATCGGCGATATGCGGCGAGCACGTACAGCGAGCGCAGCGGGAGCGCAGCGATGGCGAGCCCGGCGAGACCGAGATAGACCCATGGCCACAAACTCGCCTGGACGCGCAGATCGACCAGCACTGCGACGCCCGCCAACACACCGATCCCGAACAGGTCGCTGATGATCCCCGAGATGAACCACACCCAGCGCACCCGTGGCGCGAGGGGTTCGAACTCGGCACCGTGTCGGCCTGCACCGGGTGGCGGCAGTGAGGGGCTGGCCAGCGCATCCACATCCGGGACGGTATCGACTGCGGGACCGCTCCGCGGCGCATCGACGACGACTCGATATCAGCGCAGATCGAAGCCGAGGCCGAAATGCTGAACTGCTCGGGCGAAGATGTTCGACTCGATCTCGGGTTCAGAGATCACCCGCAGATTGGTGATGCGCCGAGACAACTGGGAGAAGACTTCGCCGAGGGTCATCCGGGCTTGATGGGTCCCGAGGCACAGATGCGTGCCGAATCCGAAGGCCAGATGCGGGTTGGGGTTGCGGGTGATATCGAAGGTGAACGGATCGTCGAAGACCGCCTCATCGCGGTTCGCTGACGGATAGATCATGATGACCCGATCGCCGCGCTTGATCTGCTGGCCGGACACCTCGGCATCGACCACGGCGCGCCGGAACATGTTGTTGAGCGGGGTCACCCACCGCAACACCTCCTCCACCGCCGCGGGCACCAGCGACGGATCCGCGGCCATGGCCTCCCACTGTTCGGGATGATCGGCGAAGACGCGCAGACCATGGCTGATGGCGGTGCGCGTCGTCTCAGCACCACCGGAGATGAACAGGCCCACCTCATGCACGATGGTCTCCTCCGACAGCGGTTCTCCGTCGATCTCGGCGTTGTTCCAGATCGAGATCAGATCATGGGCCGGACACTTGGAGCGCTCAGCGGAGACCTCGGCCAACGCCCCGGCGAATTCGAGGTTGGCGTCGACGAACTCGACGAAGGTATCCCCATCGCGTTCGCGCATGTCGATGCGCATCAATCGCTCACTCCACGACTTGATGTCGGTCCAGGAGTCCTCGGGGAATCCGAGCAACCGGGCGGTGGCGCGCGCCGGAATCTGGGCGGCGAGCTCATCCACGACCTCCATCTGCCCTGCGCCGGCCTTATCGGGATCGAGTGCCGCATCGATGATCTCGGTGATCAACGCAATGGTCTCGTCTCGGCGAGCCGCCACGGCCTTGGAGGTGAACTCCCCCTGCACCAGCATCCGCTGTTGGCGGTGACGCGGATCGTCGAGGGCGATCATGTTGTTCTCCTCGCGCGACCAGATGGCCCGGTACCCCTGGCCCGAGACGAAGACCGACGACATCCGCTCGACGTGCATGATGTCGGCATGTCGGGTGATGGCCCACAATCCGTTGCGATGGTCGCGATAGACCGGTTCATTCGCCCGCATCCAGGTCCACGCATCATGGGGGTTGCGTCGGTAGAACTCGGGATCGAGGAGGTCGACGACGAGGCGCTCGCCTTCGACCGGGGGGGTCTCAGAGGTGGTGCTCATGGATCGATGTTGCCACCTTGCGACCACGGCGGACAAGACGGTCGGCACGCCCACCGACCGGCGCCGCCGGTCGCTCCGGCGCACTCGGGGCAACGGTCCCGAGAACTCAGGTTCAGTCGTCGATCGGGCCGTCGCGGCAGCGATGAGACACCCGATGATCGTTCGCGGACGGCGATCACGACTGCGATCTGCGTCCGTCGTAGGGTGTGGGTCGATGGAGACCGAACTGTCGCGCCTCGCTGATCTGGGCCTCAACTATGCCGAGGTCGGCGCCACCGGCCGCAGCTTGCCGAGCGATGCTCGACATTTGGCGCGTCGCATCACGATCGGGCGCGGACCCGACGTCTTCACCCGGGCGGCAGACGCACTGATGACCTGGAGGATGCACACCGGGGCAGGACTCTCGGTGCGCGCCACCGCCGAGCGCGCCGCCGTCGGGGTGAATGTCCTCATCGGCATCGGACCCTCGTGGGCGTCGCTGCGCGTGCCGTGTCGGGTGCTGCACGTCATGGATCAACCCGATCGCATCGGGTTCACCTACGGAACCCTGGACGGCCATCCCGTCGCCGGCGAGGAGTCCTTCAGCGTGCTCCTCGACGAGGATCAGGTGAGCTTCGTCCTGATCGGCTTCACTCGACCCACCCGTTCGGCGGCAGGCCTCGCGCTCCGCGCAGCAGGCCCGATCGGTCGCGCTGTCAACGACCGGATCCTCAATCGCTATGGCGCAGCCCTGCAACGCTCCGGCCGGAGCGACTGAGCGCGCCGATGGCCACCGGTGCTAGCGGGCCGCCGAACCCGTAGCGCGCTGTGCCTCAGACCAACTCTGGCCGGCCTCGACATTGTGATCATGGGGTAGGCCGAGCACCCGCTCGGCGACGATATTGCGCTGGACCTCACCGGTCCCACCACCGATGGTGAGAGCCTGTGAGAACATGAATCCGTCGTACCAGCCCGGCGAACCGAGAGTCGCGAATGAACTCGACGGCCCGAGCGAACGCGCATCGCCGTTGGCCGTCACGAGCCCGTCCGTCACACGGCCGGGGGCATCACCGCTCGTGAGCATGGCGAACGCACCGACGAGGTCGCGGGCGGCGAGCATGACGCGCTGGCCGTGTTCATCGGCGAGCACCTTGCGGATACTGGCCTCGGCGCCGGGTTGTTCACCGCGCAGTCGGGCCGACAGGGTTCGCATCCGAATCAGTTCGAGCACCGAGTGCTCGATGTAGAGCGATACCAGCCGCTGACGCATGACCGGATCGGGGATCGGGCCACGTGCACGGGCCAGGTCGATCAGGTCCAGCGCCGTTGGGCCATTGCCCCACAACACCCCGCCCGATGACAACGAGATGCGCTCATTGCCCAGCGTCACCTTGGCAAGCCGCCAACCATCATTGAGTTCGCCGACCAGGTTCTCAGCGGGGATCCGGACATCGGTGAAGAAGACCTCGTTGAAGGTGTGCCCACCGGTGATCTCGGTGATCGGTCGCACCTCGATGCCGTCGGCGTCCATCGGACAGATGAAATAGGAGATGCCCCGATGCTTGGCGACCTCGGTATCGGTGCGGGCGATCAGGATCCCGAATGCTGAATGCTGGGCGCCACTGGTCCAGATCTTCTGGCCGTTGATGATGAATTCGTCACCATCGCGCTCGGCGCGCGTCGAAAGATTCGCAAGGTCCGATCCGGCTCCGGGCTCTGAGAACAACTGACACCAGAACTCCTCGCCGGTCAGGATCGGACCCAGGTACCGCTGCTGTTGCTGATCGGTGCCGGCAAATAGCAGCGTCGGGCCGGCCCAGCCGATCCCGATCGGATTGGTCGGCCGGCGCACTCCGGCGCGTTTCAATTCCTCGTCGATGACGATCTGCAGGATCGGATCAGCATCGAGACCCCAGGGGGCAGGCCAATGCGGGGCCACATACCCTGCTTCGGCGAGTTCGCGTGGCGACGGATCTGGGTGTTCGTCCAACCATCGGCGGATCTCGACTCGACGGCCGTCATCGATCTCCGCCATGCCCGCACTCGATACCCCACCCGATCCCACGTTCATGTCCCTACCATGCCATGAACGGCGCTGGCAGCGCACAGTCAGCGAAGTGACGCCGACGAGCGCCGACAGCTGTCTCCCATGGGGGATCCGCATCGGCCCCACTAACGTGGCGGCAATGGGTCGCGACGGCTGGAATTTCGCAGAGGTCTTTGAGCGCATCAGCGATCACATCGGCGATGCCCTCGCGCAACAACAGCTCGACCGGGCCATGACCTGGTCACAGTTCAACCGTCGCTCCAACGGAGTGGCAGCCAGCCTGCTCGGCGCAGGGCTCGTCGAACAGAACAAGGTTGCTCAATATCTCTACAACTGTCCGGAATATCTCGAGAGTGTCTACGCGTCGTTCAAGGCCGGCCAAGCGGTGGTCAACACCAACTACCGCTACACCGCTGACGAACTGGTCTATCTCTGGGACAACGCCGACGTGGCTGCTGTGGTGTTCCACGGGGCCTTCTCGGACCAGTGCGCCGCGGTGCGCGAACGGCTCGCCAAGATCAAGGTCTGGCTCTGGGTCGACGATGGCTCAGGACCCTGCCCGGACTTCGCTCTGCCCTACGAGGACTGTGCCGCGCTCGGCACAGACGACAACGTCGTCGGTCCGTGGGGACGCAGCGGCGATCACCTGCTCCTGCTCTACACCGGAGGCACCACCGGGATGCCCAAGGGAGTCATGTGGCGCCAAGCCGACCTGTTCGGCGCACTCGATGCCAACAACCGACGCCGTCTTGCCCCCGAGGTCGAC
>SKFX01000241.1 GCA_007117775.1 Ilumatobacteraceae bacterium | reverse complement strand
AGAGATAACGGGCGTGCTGGTGTCTTCGCGCGGATCCGTGATTCCAAGATGTTGTCGGAATCGGTGCGCGAACAGGTGCACGATGCGCTCATCGATCAATGTCAGTGGGCGATCGGTGCGGCGTCGCATCTGGAATGTGACGAACTCGGTATGGCTGATGCACAGCGTCTGGCGACGGCTCGGGCGCTCGATGCGCTGCGCGCCGACGGCCTTGACCCCGCGGTGGCGATCGCTGATGGCACGTGGGATTTCGTGAGTGGCCAAGTGCGGCGCGTCGTGATGCGTCCGAAGGCCGATCGGGACTGCCTCAGCGTCGCGGCGGCGAGCATCATCGCCAAAGTGCAGCGCGACCGGCTGATGCGCGATCTGGCCGAGCACTACCCCTTGTGGTCATTGCAGTCCAATAAGGGGTATCCATGTGTGCGTCATCGCGCCGGCCTCGTTGGCTACGGCCCATCCGCGATCCATCGCCGCTCCTGGGTGTTCATGGACAAACAGCCCTGGAGTGGCCTCAAGCGGACGTCGCCGCAGGCCAGTCTGTTCTGACGCGTCGATCACTCAGTGCGCTTCAGCCGGCCAGTTCGGCCAGGAACCGACTGGCCCAATGGTCCACATCGTGTTCGACCACCAGTGAACGCATCGCCTCCATGCGACTGCGACGTTCATGGCGGTGCATCGCGACGGCGGTCTCGATCGCGTCCTTGAGGGCCTCGTCGTCATGAGGGTTGACCAGCACCGCATCGGTGAGTTCGTCGGCTGCGCCGGTGAACTCCGACAGCACGAGCACCCCGTCGTGGTCGAGTCTGGTGGCCACGTACTCCTTGGCTACCAGGTTCATGCCATCGCGAAACGGCGTCACCAACATCACGTCGGCGACCCGGTAGAGCGGGATCAGATCCTCAAGAGAGAGCGAACGGTGGAAATAGTGGATCACCGGGTAGCCGACTCGGGCATGTTCGCCGTTGATCTCGCCGACGAGTCGTTCGATCTCAGCGCGCTCCTCACGATAGTGGTCGACACCTTCGCGCGTCGGCGTCGCCACCTGGACCAGGACATGTCGTTCCGGATCGAGGCGGCCTTCATCGAGCAGTGCTCCGAAGGCCTTGAGGCGGCTGCCGATACCTTTGGTGTAGTCGAGTCGATCCACGCCGAGCAGGATCACCTCGGGCTCACCGAGGCGCGTCCGCAGCGAACTGACCCGCTGTCTGGTGGAGCGGCCAGCTGCGAGTTCCTCGAACTCACCGACGTCGATCGAGATCGGGAACGGGCCGATCCGCGTCACATGCGCTGAGCCGGGCCGGCTGATGACCCCGATGGACCTGCTGTCGCCGGGTTGATCATCGAACTCGACGGTTGCATCGAGGAGCTGTTCGGCGACCGCTGCGAAATTCTCTGCGCCCCGCCGGCGTTGGAAGCCGATCAGGTCGGCTCCGAGGAGTCCCTCGACGATCTCGTTTCGCCACGGGAGTCGCACGAACAGCTCCGAGGGCGGAAACGGGATGTGGTTGAAGAAGCCGATACGCACATCGGTGCGCTGGGAGCGCAACATCGCCGGGACCAGTTGCAGCTGATAGTCGTGCACCCACACCATGGCATCGGGCGGAGCGATCTCGGCCAGGATGTTTGCGAAGCGCTGATTGACGATCCGGTAGGCCTCCCAGTCACCGGCGCCATACCCCGAATCGCGCAGGGCGTCGTGATACAGCGGCCACAGCGTGTCATTGGAGAAACCCTCGTAATAGTCCTCGATCTCGGACGCCGACAGCGGTACGGCGTGCATCTCGATGCCCTCGAGGTGGATCGGGCCGTCGAGCGAGGCCTCGTCATCAGCGATCCCGGTCCAGCCCACCCATTTGCCACCGCTATCGCGCACCGAGGGCAGTAGCGCCCGCACGAGTCCGCCCGGGCTCGCCGCCCAGCCATCTTCGGTGCGTGTCACGGGGAGGCGATTGGCGGCGATGATCAGCGGCCGGCTCTGGCCTGATTGGGCGGTACCCGGAGGATCGGACTGCTCACCCATACCCGAATGGTACCTCGTCCACAGCCGCGCCGCCCGAGGTGGATGGTCCTCAGTGGCTGTGGGAACTGTGGGCCTGAGCGGTCTCGCCATGGCCGCTCAGCGACGAGTGGACCAAGTTCGCGAACAGCGCAACGAAGAACAGCGCCACGGCGACGAGCGCCATGGTGGCACCGGCGGCGGTGCGGTGGTGATAACTGATCAACAGGCCGGTGATAACGGCGATGAAGCCGATCACAACGGCCAGCGCGATCATGACAGGCACCCGGTGGGCGATGATCGCCGCCGTCGCTGGCGGAGCGATCAGGAACGCCATCACCAGCAGGCTGCCGACGGTCTCGAATGAGGCGACGATCGAGATCGCAAGCAGAGCGAGTAACCCGAGATGGGCGAGCCGCGGTCGCAGGTTCAGGATCCGAGCCTGGATCTCATCGAAGGTCATCACCAAAAACGCCCGGTAGAACACGATCGTGGCCACCACGACACCGGCGGCGACGATCGCCTGACGGGTGATGCCCGCCGAGGTGGTCCCGGTGATCGACCCGAACAGGAATCGGTTGAGGTCCCCGGCGTATGCCCCGAGCCCACTCGACATGATCACCACTGCGAGCGCCAGGAATCCGACAAAGAGGATCCCGATCGAGGTGTCCTCGGGGAGCGGTGAGTTCGACCTGATGAAACTCACCCCAAGCACCATCACCATGGCGGCGATGAACGCGCCGATCCCGGTGTCGATCCCGATGATGAAGGCGATGGCGATACCGGGCAGCACACCGTGTGCCAGAGCGTCACCGAGGAAGCTGAGACCGCGCAGCACCACCCAGATCCCGACCACCGAGGTGGTGACCACGGTCAAGAGGCCAGCCCACAGCGCCGATCGCATGAACGGGTTGTCGATGAAGGGCTCGACCCACCACGCCCAGGGATCGAAGAGGAAATTCACGCTGTGAGCATTACCGATGGGGTCAGCCGTGTGCGAACCGGTCGTGGGAGTGCTCGTCTCAAGAACTCAGCCCGCCGGCGATCGTGGCGGCCGCGACGGTCATGAACTCCACGTAGGTGCCGGTGTCAGAACCCTCCGGGCCGAGGGCTTCGGTGAGCAGCGGAATCACCCGGACATCTCCGAGACGGTCGGCGACGGCTTGGAGATCCGCATCGGAGACCTCGGCCTCGGCGAAGACCGCGGTGATGCCTGTAGCTGCGATTTGCTGGGCGAGGTCCTCGAGGTCGGCCGGATTCGCCGCGGCCAGACTCGAGGTCCCCGGCAATGCGGTGCCGAGGATCTCGAAGTCATATCGATCGGCGAGGTAGCCGAGTGCCTCGTGGGTGGTCACCAGCCGCCGCATCTCGTCGGGGATCCCGGCGAGCATCGAGTCGATCTCAGCGTCGAGATCGACGAGGGTCTCGACGTAGGCGTCGGCACAGGTGTTCACCGAATCAGCATCGATGTCGGTGTTCGCAATGATGAAGTCGGCCAGGGCCGGCACTGCTGATGCGACGCGCAGTGGGTCGAACCAGACATGAGGATCGTCACCGTCGTGGCTGTGTCCGTGATCGTCGTGTCCGTGATCGTCGTGTCCGTGATCGTCGTCGGCTTTGTCGTCGTGTCCGTGATCGTCGTGTCCGTGGTCGTGTCCGTGATCGTCGTGTCCGTGGTCGTGTCCGTGATCGTCGTGTCCGTGATCGTCGTGTCCGTGATCGTCGTGTCCGTGATCGTCGTCGGCTTTGTCGTCGTGTCCGTGATCGTCGTGTCCGTGGTCGTGTCCGTGATCGTCGTGTCCGTGATCGTCGTCGTACTCGATGAGATCGCTCACGTGGTCGGTGATGGCGAACAACGGGACACCCTCGAGCGCGACTGCGTCGATGGTCGGAGCGAGGCCCTCTTCGAGATTGAGTCCGTTGACGACCAAGAGGTCAGCCTGCTCCATCAGCCCGCGATCCTGCAGGGACGGCTCGAAGCCGTGGGAGTCAACCCCGGCGGGGACCACCGTCGTGACCTCTGCGAGATCGAAGCAGACCACATTGCTCACGACATCGGCCCAGATCGTCGTCGAGGCGACGATGGTGGGCAGTTCAGGGTTTTCTTCGGCCTCTTCGATCATCGGCGCCTCGGTCGTGGCCACGGTCGTCTCCGCGGCGGCCGGATCGGCGTCGGTTGCGTCATCGCTTCCGCCGCAGGCTGCCAACGTCAGCGATCCGGCGCCGATGAGTGCGGTGATGGTGCGGTAACGTCCCATGAGATCTCGTTTCTTGTTTGTGTGCTGGAGTGACTGAGAACAAGATAACGGGAATCATTCCCAAAAACAAGCGCTAGGGTCCATCTCATGTCAGAAGCCATGCCATCGTCGGTGTCGATCGACGCTGATTCCCAGGAAATGTCGCCGAGTGGGGATGAGCGTGCCGTCAGCGCTGGTGAGGTGATCCGGCTCGTCGGTGCCGGTGTCTCCTATGGAGAGATCCGTGCCCTGGCACCGACCGATCTGGACATCGTCGGAGGATCATCGGTCGCGCTCGTCGGTTCGAACGGCAGCGGTAAGAGCACCGTCCTCGGCCTATTGGCCGGATTGCTGAAGCCGACGGTCGGCCAGGTGCGGATCGGTTCGGACGTTCGGATCGGCTTCGTCGCGCAGCAGCACGGCCATCATCGCTGGATGCCGCTCAGCGTCAGAGAGGCGATCGCCATGGGACGCTTCGGGCGACTCGGTCTGCTGGGCAGGATGCGCGGAGCCGATCGCGACGCCGTGCAGTCGGCGGCCGAACGCCTTGAGGTGGTCGAACTGCTGCGCCGTCCGGTGAGTGATCTCTCCGGTGGTGAGCGTCAGCGGGTGCTCGTCGCGCAGGCCCTCGTCGCCGATCCGGATCTCCTCCTCTTGGACGAGCCGATCACGGGTCTCGACCTCGCAAGCCAACAGGTCATCTTGGAGGTGATCGATCAGCAGCGCCGACACGGTGCTGCGGTGGTCTTCTCGACCCATCACCTCGATGAGGCCCGCGAGGCTGACCGGGTGGTGTTGCTCGCCGGGCGAGTGGTCGCCGATGGAGCTCCCGGTGAGGTGCTCACCCCTGACCATCTGGCCGTGGCGTTCGGGGGCAGACTCATCAAAATCGGTTCGGACACCGTTGTGCTCGACGAACACGGACATGGCGTCCAACACGATGACTGCGATCACCCCGACCCGGGCACCGACTCATGTTGAGGGTGTGGCGGCGCCCGGTGCGATCATTTCGACCGGTCGTCTGAGCGAGACAGCGACCGTCGCCGAGTTCAGGACTTCTTCTTCGAGCGCTCGCCGTAACGCTTGTTGAAGCGCTCGACGCGTCCTGCCGAGTCGATGATCTTCATCTGGCCGGTGTAGAAGGGATGCGTGTACATCGAGATGTCGAGCAGGATATGCGGGTATTCCTGGCCGTCATCCCAGGTCGTGGTGCGATCGGTCTTGATCGTGGAGCGGGTCAGCCAGCGCTGACCGCCGGTGGAGTCCTCGAAGACCACCTGGCGATATTCGGGATGGATGTCGGGCCGCATGAGCGCTCCTTGGAAAACGATTCGAACGTGCCGAAGGAGCATACTGGCCGATCGCCCCGAACGCTCGGGGCTCGGACAGGCTTGTCGGAGCAGTGCGGTGCGACAATGGTGCGCTGTGGACACTTGTCAGTCTCGCCCTGATCGGCCACAGTTGGGGGATGGCCGATCATCAGCAGGTATCTGAGCCCGTGCGTTTCGGGGTGGTGACGGTCTCGGACCGGGCCTCGGCGGGGGTCTATGAGGACCGCGGCGGCCCAGCGATCCGCGAATTCCTGAACACCCATGTGATGACACCCCACGACTACGAGGCCCGACTCGTCGCCGATGAGCGCCCGGACATCGAGGCTGCACTCATCGAACTTGTCGATGAGCACCGGTGCTGCTTGGTCGTCACCACCGGTGGAACCGGCCCGGCAGTTCGCGATATCACGCCTGAGGCCACTGAGGCGGTCTGCGAGCGGATGCTGCCCGGATTCGGCGAACTGATGCGTTCGGTATCGCTGCAGGTGGTGCCGACCGCCATCTTGTCGCGCCAGACCGCCGGGGTGCGTGGCGGCGCCGTAATCATCAATCTTCCGGGCAAGCCGTCGGCGATCGATGACTGTCTCACGGCGGTCATGCCGGCGGTGCCGTACTGCATCGACCTGATCGATGGCCCGCGCATCGATCTCGGCGGCGGTCTCGAGGCGTTCCGCCCCAAGGGCGCCTGAGCACGCCGGCCGACTACGCTCTCAGTGTATGAGAATGAGGCGGTGCGCACGGTGAGTGGCCCCGGCGATCATGAGGGGCGCGGGGGTCATGACGGGTATCGCCCACCGATCGCCGAGATGCATCGCATCGCCCGGGATCGTCTCAGCGAGCAGGACCAGCGCTACACCTCGGCACGTCGGACCATCGTCGAGACGCTCGCTGGGATCGACTCGCCCGTCACGCTGCCCGAACTGCTCGAGCGTTCCCCCGGGTTGGCCCAGAGTTCGGCGTACCGGAATCTGGCGCTGATGGAGCAGGCCGGGGTGGTGCGTCGGCTGGTGCATTCGGCCGATCATGCGCACTATGAACTCGCCGAGGACCTCACCGAACACCATCACCATCTGATCTGTCTGTCGTGCGGATCGATCCGTGATATCACGCTCGCCGCTGACTTCGAACGCTCACTCGATTCGGCGTGTGGGGAGCTGACCGCAGCCGAGGGTTTCGACCTCGCACATCACGCGTTGGACCTGTACGGCTACTGCGCAGCGTGCGGTCGCTGACCGACGGGCGCGTCGGCCGGCCAGGCTCAGCCGAAGAGCAGGAGCAGTGCCGGCAGCACGGCGCCGAGGCCGAAAGTGATCACGATCACCCAGGCGATGACCGTGACCCGGCGGGATCGAACCGCAGCCCGGCTCGACACTGGCGGTTCGGTCACGCGCGATCGGTGTTCGGCCGACGTGCTGCGGCGTTTCGGTGATTTCGGCATGATGATCGATGCTGTGTCGCGGATCGGGCGTCGTGGCGTCAGCGGCCGTCCTTCTGGGTCCCCACGGCGAGATCGCGGAACGGTGACGTGGTGTCGATACCCGGGTCCTTGGGCAGGCCGAGAACGCGTTCGCCGATGATATTGCGCATCACCTCGTCGCTGCCACCGGCGATGCGGGCACCGGGAACACCCATGACCAACTGGCTCCAGGCATAGGTGCCCCACTCTCCCGAATCGGCGATCAGCTTGACGCCGAGTACCTCTGAGACGAACTCAGCCATCCGGGCGGCATTGGCTGTCCCGCCGAGCTTGGCGCCGCTCATCTCGGGGCCCGGGAGCTGGCCGGCGCGGATCTTGTCCATCGCCCGTTGATTGTTGTAGGACTGGACTCGGGCGTTGATGATCAGATCTGCGAGGCGCTGGCGGACGAGGGGATCGTCATTGAGCCCGAAGTGGCGGACCATCTCGATGATCCGGGTCAACATGCTGGCGCCGCCTCCGCCACCACCGCCGGCGCCGATGGCGGCTCGCTCGTTCATCAGTGTGGTCAGCGCGACGCCCCAGCCGTTGTTGACCTCGCCAAGGCGGTCATCATCGGGGATACGAACCTCGTTGAAGAAGACCTCGTTGAAACTGGCGCCACCGGTCATCTGGCGCAGCGGGCGAACCTCGACGCCCGGGGCGTGCATGTCGACGACGAACGCGGTCAGCCCCTTGTGCTTGGGCAGATCGGGGTCGGTGCGGGCGATCACCTCGCCGATATCAGAGAAATGTGCGCCGGTGGTCCACACCTTCTGGCCGGTGATGATCCATTCGTCGCCGTCGCGCACCGCTTTGGTCTGCACGCTCGCGAGATCGCTGCCGGCACCGGGTTCGGAGAATAACTGGCACCCCACGATGTCGGCGCGGTACATCTGGCGCAGATAGCGGTCCTTGGCTCCGTCGGAACCGTGTGCGGCGATGGTCGGTGCCACCATGCCGAGGCCGATGGTGAAGAAACCTTGATTGGGCACATCGAAGCGGGATTCGAGCGCGTCATAGGCGCGCTGGTGTGCACTCGACAGGCCCTGTCCGCCGAATTCCTCGGGGCCGGTGATCCATCCGAAGCCGTTGTCGAAGCGCAGACGGCGCCACTCGCATGCCGCCGCAAGCATCTCGGTCTCGAGTTCACGGTCACGCTCCTCGAACATCTGGACCTTGTCAGAACCCTCACCCCAGACGAACTGTCGGGACTCCTGTCGGCGTGTGGCGTTCGTTTCGAGGAATGCGGTGGCCTGTGCGGTGAATTCATCCAGAGAGGTCATGGGATCACGGTAGTGAGCGCGCCCGGCGATAGCACGATCCAGCTGGCGCCGGTCCGACTCTCGGTGTGGGGCGGCCGGTGGCGCTAAGGTGATCTCGCTATGGGACAGCCCGTCGTCGTTGTTGAAAAGCCATCTCGCCGATCCGGCCTCAAACGCTATGAGGCGAACCGTTCGCTCACGGGGATGGGCCATGAGCATTATGTCTCGCTGGACGACGCGTACGGCAATCGTCCGGCCGATGAACTGGCCCGTCGACTCTTCGCCACCGGCCAGGTCGAAGCAGTCCACGTGTTCTCCAACATGATCACTGTCGACTTGGCCAAGGGTGCTGATGGGGGTGGTCTCGATGAGGTCATCGCCGACTTGTACCAATACTGGAAACCCGGTGTGGAGCCGCCCTCGTTCGAGGATCTCGCAGCCGGCGATGATGATGCTGCCGGCACTGGCACTGCACCCGAACTCGAGGGTGGTGATGCGGCGCTATCCGAGGCCGCCAAGCGCGTCCCGGCACATCTGCTCGAGCGGAGCCGAGCCGCTCGAGAGCGCTGGAAAGCCAAAGCGGCCGGCTGAGTCCGCCGCGATCTCGCCGAATTCTGGGCACGACCGGTGCGAGGGCCGGGACTGGCCCTAGCCTAGGCATGTGTTTTCCGTCGATGTCCCCGATCTCAGCCTGCACGAGGCTGCCGAGGAGCTCGGGGTTCACTACATGACGGCATATCGCTATGTCCGCCAGGGCCTCTTGCCGGCGCGCAAGCATCAGGGGACATGGCGGGTGCAGCGCAGTGACCTCGAGGTGTTCCAGCAGCGTTCGGCGCCAAGGTCGCAGGTGGATCGCCTCGGTGGCGGATCTGACGAGTCCGTGACCGGTCGTGGCCGCAGCCGCCGAGCGCCGTGGGCACAACGGCTCGAGGCGCGTCTTGTCGATGGTGATGATGCCGGCGCATGGTCGGTGCTCGAATCGACGCTCGCCGCCGGGCACGATCTCGAATCGATCTACTCCAAGGTGATGGCGCCGGCGCTCGAATCAATCGGTGCGCGCTGGGAGGCCGGTGAGCTCGATATCGCTGCTGAGCATCAGGCCACGGCGATCGCTGCTCGTCTGGTGTCTCGACTCGGTCCGCGGTTCGCGCGTCGGGGACGCAGTCGGGGAACGGTGGTCATCGGCGCGCCGGCCGGTGAGACCCATGGTCTGCCCACCGCCATGCTCGCCGATCTGTTGCGTACCGCAGGTTGGCGTGTCCGTGAACTCGGAGCTGATACACCAGCGGGGTCGTTCGTTCATGCCGCGATGGCCTGTGACTCGTTGGTGGCGGTCGGTATCTCGGTGACCCATCCCGACCATCGTGTCCGGGTGCCCGAGATCGCAGATGCAGTGCATCGGGTACTGCCCGGTCTATTGATAGTCGTCGGCGGGCGTGGCGTATCCGACTGGTTGGTCGATGACCCTCAGACGGCACCGGCCAACGTGGTGGTGGTGGACTCGGCCCAGGAGTTCCTCGGCCTGCTCGAGGGTCGCAGCCCTCAGCGGCTCGCCAGCGGCGACTGAGCCTGCGGTGTATCGGATCCAGCTGCGAACAGGTGTTCGATTTCTTGCTACCCTGATGGGGTGAGCAGTCTTCAACACGAGTTGTCGCCACATCATGGTCTCATCGGCGTCGACCGCGTCGATGCTGACCGTATCGGTGTCGATCGGCATCTTGAGGTGGCCGGGGCGCTGGTCGATCTGTTCGCTGAGCGCGCTCTGGTGCGCGGCCAGATCATCACATATTCCGGAGACGCAGCGCGTTCGTTGGCGCTGGCGAGTGTTGCTCGGGCAACCGCTGACGGCTCATGGCTGGCACTGGTCGCAGTGGGCGATCTCGGAGTCGAGGCCGCTGTTGAACTCGGTGTCGATCTGACTCGAACGATCGTGGTCGACACCCGATGCGCGGATCATCGTCGTTGGGTCGATGTGGTGGGCACAGCAGCAGACGGTTGTGAGGTGATCATCGCCGCTGCACCGCCGCAGCTGTCTGAGCGCGCCCTGCGCTGGCTGCGGCAGCGGCTCCGGTCACGCGGTGCGGTCCTGTTGGTGCTCGCTGACCGCGATCGACCGGCACGCGATCGACCGGTACCTGATCGATATGGTGCTGATCTCGGCTTCGATGTCCGTACCTCGCAGTGGGTGGGAATCGAGCGCGGTGCCGGGACGTTGCAGGCCCGTCGGGTGGAGGTGTCGATCACCGGTCGGCGTGTCCACCGGATGCGTACTGCGGCGTATTGGCTGCCCGGCCCCGATGGGGTGATCGCGCCGGCTGATCCGTTGGTGGTTGCGTCGGAGTCGGATGGATCGAGCACGATCGCGTCCGGGGTGTCCTAGCGCAGCGGCGATGGATCCGATTCGCCGTCTGATCGTGTGGGCGCCCGACCCCGAAGCCGACCTGGGGCCGTTACTCGATGACTTCGCGCAGATCGCGCCGCGGTTCGAGGTGATCGACCGCCGTCGGGTGATGATCGACGTCAGGGGCCCAGCACGCTATTTCGGCGGTGATGCTGCAGTGGCATCGCGGGTGGTCGAACTGTTCAAGATGCATGGTCTGATCTGTGGTGTCGGAGTGGCTGATGGATATATCGCGGCCTATGCGGCCGCAGCGCAGTCGGCACGTTGCGTGCCGCCGGTCCCGGTCGTGGTGCCACATGGCGGGTCCCAGCGCTCTCTCGAGTCGATGTCGTTGGCGCGCCTGGTGCAGATCGCCGAGTTGCCCACCGAATTCGCCGACCTGATGGGCCGCCTCGGTGTGCGCACCTGCGGTGATCTGGTGCGGTTGCCGCCTGAACGCCTGGCGGCGCGTTTCGGGCTCGTCGGTGAACAGGCCCACCGCCTCGCTCTCGGCCAGGACCGCTCTCCGCTGGTCACGACCACCGTCGAGCCTGAACAGCGCATCGAGGTCGTGTTCGATGATCCGGTGATGCACGTCGATCAGGTGGCCTTCGCAGTGAAGCGATCGGTGGATCCGGTCATCGAGGCGCTGTCGCGTGCCGGGCAGATCTGCACGAGCTTCGTTGCGACCATCGAGACCGAGCACGGTGAGTGCACCGATCGGTCCTGGTATCTCGATCGCGGGTTCGGTGTCGCAGCGGTGGTGCAGCGGGTCCGATGGCAACTCGAGGCATGGGTGGATATTCCCGGCGCGGTCACCGCCGGGGTGGTGCTGGTCGGCATCGCCATCGCGGAGACCCGCGCCGGCACCGGGGAGCAGACCCGTCTGTGGGGCCAGCGATCCCGTGCCGATGATGCCGCCATCCGGGCGATCGACCGCCTCGGCGCGTTGGTCGGGTCTGAGGCGGTCCAGATGGCGATCTGGAGCGGCGGCCGGCTCATCGATGAGCGGTATCGGTTGGTCCCGGCGAACACCGTCGATGAGTTCGAGTCGACTGCCCCCGCGCATCTGCGGGCATGGCGTGGAGCGCTCGCAGGGTTGTCGCCGACACTGGTCCGACCCGCTCCGGAGTCCGTCGAGGTGCTCGATGGTGAAGGACGCCCGGTTGTGGTCAGCGGGCGCGGTGAACTGAGCGCATCACCGGCGGTGATGCTGATCGATGGTCGACAGCGACAGATCCTCGACTATGCCGGCCCATGGCTCATCGACCAGCGCTGGTGGTCGCCGGCGCGCCGGCGGGTGGCCCAGATGCAGGTGATCGATGAGGTGCTCGGCGCATCTCTGCTGTGGCGGCGTGAGCGGCGTTGGTGGCTGGTTGGCAGCTATGGCTGAACCGCGAACCGATGGGAGATTCCGGGGGAGTGATCGCAGCGGGTCGTCTAGGTTGTGGTCGTGACCGGTGGTGTGCGCGATGGCTCGGGGGATCTCGGCCTGAGCGACATCATCTGGTCCCAGGTGGACGCACGCCAGCCCGTCGATGAACGCGAGCAACGCAGCATCGAGCGGTTCAAGGTGGAATTCGCGCGACTCCACGCTCCCTTCGACGAGCATGCTGGGCCCATCCATGTCACCGCGTCAGCGGTCGTGATCGGGACGCGCGGGGTGGTGCTCCACCGGCACCGTCGCCTCGGTATCTGGTTGCAGCCCGGTGGTCATATCGATCCCGGTGAGACACCCTGGGACGCGGCCTGTCGCGAGGCGTTCGAGGAGACCGGTCTGCGCGTCTCGTTGATCGGGCCGAGCGCATCACAGCCGATCCCGTCACTGGTGCATGTCGATGTCCATCCCGGCCCGCGCGGCCATACCCATCTCGATGTGCGCTATCTCCTCGACGGTGCAGATGGTGATCCGGCGCCCGGGGCGGGTGAGAGTCAAGAGGTCGCATGGTTCGGCTGGGATGAAGCGATCGCGCTTGCCGACCCCGGCCTGAGTGGTGCATTGGCGGCGCTGCGGCCATCTGGCGAGCGGGCCTCGGATCATCCGGCGCAGTGACGCCGACACAGCGCCGCTGTATCGAACTTGTGTTCGTGCGTACATGTGTTCGATAATCGGTGGATGGGATTCACGAACCCGTCGTGGAGCTGGTCGGAACTGGAGTCGGCACTGTCGGATCGGCCGCCGGGCCCGCCCGCGCCCGACCCTGAGATCACCCGACGAGATGGCCGGCCCGCGGGAACGCCGGCGTGGAATGCCGGGGGTGATGCACCGGCGTGGAGTCGTCGTCGCCAGCCCTTCTGTGCTCCGGGAGATGAGCCGCCGGGACATCCACATCAGCGGCTCGGCCGACGCGGTGTCGAGGTGGTGCCCTATGCCGAGTTGCACTGTCATTCGAACTTCTCGTTCCTCGATGGCGCATCACATCCCGAGGAGTTGGTGGTCGAAGCCGATCGACTCGGCCTCGAGGCGCTCGCGCTGACCGATCGCAACGGCCTCTATGGAGTGGTCCGCCTCGCCGAGGCGGCGCGCACGATGGGTGTGGCCACGGTCTTCGGCGCTGAGATCACCGTGGGAGAGGTGGCGATGGATGACGGTGTCGGGGTCGGTGCGGATGAAGCACCAGGGATCGTGATCCTGGCCGATGGGCCCGATGGCTACGGTGCGCTGGCGCGGGCCATCAGCCTCGGGCAATTGGCCGGATCCAAGCAGCGACCGCGCTTTGACCTCGATGGACTGGCAGATGTGTTGGCCGGTCGCGCGTGGGTGCTGACCGGTGGGATCGACGGGGCGGTCCCGGCAGCGCTACTGCGCGACGGCCCTGCTGCTGCCCGGCGCGAACTCGAGGCCATGGTGGCGGCATTCGGCCGTGACCGGGTCATGGTGGAGCTGTGGGATCACGCCGAACCCCTCGATATGGCGCGCAATGATGCGCTCGTGGAGTTGGCGGCGGCTGTCGGTGTCGAATGCGTGGCCACCAACGATGTCCGTTATGCCACTGTCGCGCAGCGCCGTCTGGCCACCGCATTGACCGCAGTCCGCCATCGCAGCGGCCTCGGTGTGATCGACCCGTGGCTGGCCGCCGGCGCATCAGCCCACCTGCGCTCAGGCGCCGAACAGCAGCGACGCTTCGCGCGCTATCCCGGTGTGGTGGCCCGTTCGGCCGAGATCGCCCGATCAGCGGCATTCGATCTCAACGTGGTGGCACCATCGCTACCACCGTTCGCGTGCCCGGCACCGTT
>SKFX01000218.1 GCA_007117775.1 Ilumatobacteraceae bacterium | reverse complement strand
TCGCGGTGCGCGCATCGAGGTCATCGACCACGGCACGGTAGTGGCGCTGGAACTCGGCCAGGTTGAACTCCTGGTCAGCATCGACGATGTCGATGAGGTGGTGCGGTACCGCTCGACGTTCGGCCACCGTTGCCTTGGCGGTGCCGATGTCCATCCCCCGGTAGACCTGGAAGGCATCAGCGGAGACGAGTTCGACTCCGCCCATCGCCTGAGCGGCGGCGAGCGCCAGCGCAGATTTGCCCGATGCGGTCGGTCCGACGATCGACATCGCAATCGGATGGTGGTTCAGCCTGTCTGCACCATCTGCCATGCGCCCGAGGCTCAACCGGCGCTCACCGCGATGCGGGTCCGATGGCGGGCGTCGGCGATCACCTCGCGCAACTCACCCTCGAGGTGGTGTGCGGCGGCACCGGTGACCTCGACGAGGGCGTAGCTCCCAGCGCGCAGGGGCGTCGATGCGGCGAAGTGCACCAGTTTGTTCTGGCGGGTACGGCCGGTGAGGCGTTTCGGGTCCTTACGGCTCGGACCCTCGATGATCACCTCTTCGACTCTGCCGACCCGAGCCAGGTTGCGCTGGGCCGATGAGCGTTCGATCACGACACGCAGCCGGTCATAACGCTCTGAGACCACGGCGGGATCGACGAAGTGCTCGACCATGTCGGCGGCCTCGGTCCCCGGACGAGGCGAGAAGACGAAGGTGTAGGCGTAGTCATATTCCGCGGCGGCTGCGACCTCGAGGGTCTGCGCGAAATCCGCATCGGTCTCACCGGGGAACCCGACGATGATGTCGGTCGATACGGCGAGATCAGCGATCGCGGCGCGGGCCTCAGCGAGCCGCTCCAGATAGCGCTGCGCGCTGTAGCCGCGGTGCATCAGCGCCAGCACACGGTCACTGCCGGCCTGCAGCGGATAGTGCAGATGCTCACAGACCGCCTCGGTGGAGGCCATGGCCTCGAAGGTCTCGGGTCGCATATCCTTGGGATGCGGACTGGTGAAACGCACCCGCCGCAAACCCGGCACCGAACCGACGGCAACGAGCAGATCGGCGAACAATGGCCGCAGCCGTGCCGTCTCGTCACCGGCGTGTCGCGCGGCGCGCTGAAGATCACGGCCGTAACTGTTGACGTTCTGGCCGAGCAATGTCACCTCGCTGACCCCGCTGGCGACGAGTGACTCCACCTCTGCGGTGATCTCGTCGAAGGGCCGGCTGATCTCTTCACCGCGGACTGCGGGGACGATACAGAACGCACAGTTGTTATCGCAGCCGATCTGGATCGTGACCCACGCCGCCCAATCGGTCTCGCGTCGAGCCGGCAGAGCCGAGGGGAACATCGCATGGTCGTCGATGACCGCAGCCTCCAGGATCTCGGTCACCGGGCCGTCGACGGCGGCACGGGCCACGAGTTCGGCTGCCCGATGGACATTATGGGTCCCGAGCACCACATCGACATGCGGGGCGCGTTCGCGCACGATGGTGCGGTCCTTTTGCGCGAGGCATCCGGCCACCACCACCTGGCGACCATCGCGTGCGGCCTTCCAAGTCTTGAGATGTCCGAGCGTCCCGTACAACCGGTTGTCGGCGTTCTCACGGATACAACAGGTGTTGAGCACCACCACATCGGCATCGGCTTCGTCATCGACGGCGACGAGACCATCGGCCTCGAGCAGGCCGGCAATGCGCTCGGAGTCGTGTTCGTTCATCTGACACCCGAACGTGCGCACGACATAGCGGCGCGGGCTCGAATCATCGCTGGTGGTCACACCGCCAAGGCTAACCCGACGGCACTAACTTGGCCCGGTGACACCTCCGGACACGAGCCTGATCCGACGCCTCGGCGTGGCCGATGCGACGGTCATCGGGATCGGCTCGATGGTTGGAGCCGGTGTGTTCGTGGTGTGGGCACCGGCGGCCGAGGCCGCCGGGACAGCACTGCTGATCGGTCTCGTCATCGCAGCGGTCGTGGCGGTCTGCAATGCCTCGTCGGCGGCACAACTCGCTGCAGTCCATCCTGAATCCGGCGGCACCTACGTCTCTGCCGGACGCGAGCTCGGCGGCATCTGGGGATTCGCGGCCGGCGGGTCCTTCATCGTCGGCAAGCTCGCCTCCTGTGCTGCGGGAGCGCTGGCGCTCGGGGCCTATCTCTGGCCCGGACACGAACGCGTTGTCGCCGTCGCCGCCATCGTGGTGATCACCGCGGTCAATCTGGGTGGACTGAGCCGGACCATCCGGGTGACGATGATGATCCTGGTCGTCTCGTGCGTCGCGTTCGGTCTGGTGGTGGCATCAGCGGCGCTGGACAGGACCACCACGGCCGGAGCGCTGTCCACCGAATCGGTGGGCGATGCGCTGCGCTCGGTCGGGCCCACCGGTGTGCTCGAGTCCGCCGGACTGCTGTTCTTCGCCTTCGCCGGCTACGCCCGGATCGCAACGCTCGGCGAGGAGGTCCGCGACCCGTCGACCACGATCATGCGCGCCGTGCCCCTCGCGCTCGGCACGGTGCTCGTCATCTACGCGCTCATCGCCGTCTCCACCCTGGCGGCCCTGCCGATCGAGACGCTCATCGCTGATCGGGTGCCGCTGCGCTCGGTGGTCGAACAGGGCCCGCTGTCGGCGTTCGCGCCGATGATCGGCCTCGCGGCCGCCACCGCCGCGTTCGGGGTGCTGTTGAATCTGGTCCCGGGCATCTCGCGCACTGTCTTGGCCATGGCCCGCCAGCACGATCTGCCGGTGTGGTGGGCCTCGGTGTCGCCCACCCGGTCGCTGCCGGTACGAGCCGAAGTGAGCACCGCGACGGTCGCGATCGCACTGGTGCTGGCCACCGACCTGCGCGGCTCGATCGCCCTGTCGGGTGTGGCCGTGCTGTGGTATTACGCGCTGACCAACGCCGCTGCATTGCGCCTCGGCTCCGACCGCCGGCGCTGGCCCATCGGATTCGCTGTGGTCGGCCTGATCGGCTGTGTGGTGCTGGCCTTCAGCCTGCCACTGGCCTCGATCCTCCTGGCGGCGGGCGCCCTCGCGGCCGGACTGACGGTGCGGACACTGTCGCGAACTGCAGCGGGCCGCTAGCGTCGAGGGTCATGGGTTATGAAGGAACCACCTACAACATCTTCCAGATCCTGCACGTGATCGCCGCCATCGCAGCATTCGGGCCCTTATTCGTCTATCCCCGACTGCAACGTGCGGGCCAGAGTGCGACCGTCGCCAAGCTCCACAATTCGTTCGTCATCCCCGCACTGGTGCTGGTCTGGGTGTTCGGGATGGGCCTGCAGGGACTCAGCGATCAGGTGATTCGCGTCGCCGATCTGTGGGTGTCGTTGTCGATCGTGGTCTGGATCGCGTTGGTCGCGATCAGCTGGTTCATGATCAAGCCATCGCTCCGAGACGATTCAGAGCGCGCCGGGAAACTGCTCTCGGCCGGTATCGGCATGACCCACGTCCTGTTGGTCGTGTCGCTCTACTTGATGGTCTTCCAGCCCGGCGCCTGAGGCGCCGCCCCGTTCGGGGCTGACGCCAGGCACCGTCGGCAGGCGAGAGAGCCTGAGCAGCCGGGTCCCGATCAGGCGAGATCGGCGGGTGTCTCCTCGTCGAGCGCATCGAGCACATCGGCGACCGACTCGCCGCCAGCCTCGTCAACATCGCCGGTGAGACCGGCCATGGTCAGCACCTTGTTGCTGATATCCATCATGACCTCGGGATGCTCGACCAGGAAGGTCTTGGCGTTCTCACGACCCTGGCCGAGTTGCTCACCGTCATAGGTGAACCAGGCGCCCGCCTTCTTCACGATGCCGAAGTCGACGGCCATATCGAGCAGCGAACCCTCACGGCTGATGCCCTTGCCGTACATGATGTCGAACTCGGCCTGCTTGAACGGCGGAGAGACCTTGTTCTTGAC
>SKFX01000190.1 GCA_007117775.1 Ilumatobacteraceae bacterium | reverse complement strand
GTCGGCGAACTGCTCGCGCAGCGTCTTTTTGGAGAACTTCCCGACACTGGTCTTGGGCACCTCATCGATGAACACGACCTCATCGGGCAGCTGCCATTTGGCGACCTTGGGCCCCAGATAGGCCAGCACCGCAGCCGCATCGAGATCGGAGTCCGCAGCCTTGACCACACAGGCCAGCGGTCGCTCGGACCACTTCGGATGCGGCACACCGATCACGGCTGCTTCGATGATCTCAGGATGGGCCATGAGTTCATTTTCGATCTCCACCGACGAGATCCACTCCCCACCGGACTTGATGAGGTCCTTGGTCCGGTCCACGAGTCGCACCCGGCCGCGACCGTCGACCACGGCGACATCGCCGGTTTTGAGCCAGCCGTCATCGGTGAAGCTCTCGCCGGCACGCTCATCGGCGTAGTACGTGGCGGCGATCCACGGCCCACGGCACTGCAATTCGCCGCTGCTCTCGCCGTCCCAGGGTTGTGGCTCCAAGGTGTCGGGGTCGACGACGCGGCTCTCCACACCGAACAGCGGCCGTCCCACCATGGTGCGCAGTTCCGCCTGCACCTCATCGGCGAGATCGGCCTCATCGGCATCGAGGATGCACACCGCCGCGATCGGGCTGGTCTCGGTCATCCCCCATGCCTGCAGGATCGGTAGACCCAGCTGCTCACGGTAGGCCTCTGAGAGCGCTTTGGGCACTGCGGAACCGCCGCAGGGAATCGCCCGCAGACACGAGGTGTCGCGTCCGGCCAACTCGGGCAGCACCTGCATCCAGATGGTTGGGACACCCGCTGCGACGCTGACGCGTTCGGTCTCGATGAGATCGGCCAGCGCAGCCCCGGACAGGTCCGGGCCGGGCATGACCAGGTCGGCACCGGTGGCCACACCGGCGTGGGCAAGACCCCAGGCGTTGGCGTGGAACATCGGCACCACCGGCATGATCCGATCCGATTCGCGCGCCCCGAGCGAATCGGCCATCATCGCCGCCATCGTGTGCAGGAACGTGCTGCGATGGCTGTACACCACACCTTTGGGATGCCCGGTGGTGCCACTCGTGTAACACATGCTCGCGGCACGGTGCTCATCGGTGATGGGAGCGAACTCGACCGGATCAGCCGCGGCCAGCAGCGTCTCGTAGTCGAGCAGTTCGTGGCCGCTCAGATCATCGGGGATCTCGCCCGCACCGTCATCCATCAGCACCAGATATCGCAGCCGTTCGAAGGTGGGCAACAGCGGCGCCAGGAGCGCGAGCAGTGATCGGTCGACGAAGATGACCTCATCGTCGGCGTGGTTGACGATGTAGGTCAACTGCTCGGGGAACAGACGGATATTGAGCGTATGCAGCACTCGACCGCTGCAGGGGGCTGCGAAATACAATTCGAGATGGCGCTGGGAGTTCCATGCGAAGGTTCCGACCCGGCCGTCCTCGGAGATCCCGAGGGCGTCGAGCACCCCGGCGAGACGCCGGGTGCGCTGCGCCCACTCGGCATAACCGATGCGCTCGCGCCCCGTCGCTGTCGCAGTGATGATCTGTTTCTGGCCGTGATATCGCTCGGCACGATCGAACAGATGGCTGATCGTCAATGGCGTGTCCTGCATGAGCCCCAACATGCCCCGCACGCTAGTGCATGCCCGGACAGGCGTTCTGCGCCGAGGTCGCCTAGCCTGATCGGTCGTGGACCCCGCTGGCACCACCGATCGAGTCACCCTCGAGATCGACTCGCGTCGAACCCCACCGTGGGGTCCACTCATGCTGGCGGCGTTCGTGGGCCTCGTCATCGCCACCAACGTCGCCACCGCCGTCTGGGCACGCTGGATCGAGACCAATCCGGCGGGGCTGTTGGCGCTGTCATCTCGGAACCGCTATCTCGCCCTCACATTGGCGGCCGGTGTTCCGATCGCGACCTATGCCGCATTGGCGACCGCACGGATCACCGCAGCCTTCGCGGTCTGTCATCTCATCGGGCGCGCCTACCGCGGTCATGCCCTCAATTGGTTCACCCGCTATCTCGGAATGACACCGGAGTCGCTCGATGCATTCCAACGGATCTACGAGCGGGCCAAATGGGTGGTCATCCCCTTCTTCGTGGGCTCCAACATCGTGGCGGTCATCTCCGGTGTGCAACGGACATCGGCGCGAGTTCTGGCACTGCTGCTCGGTATCGGGATCGCAGCGCGCCTGGCATTGTTCTGGTGGCTGGCGCGCGTCTTCGAGGCGCCATTGGTCGACTTCCTCGAGTGGGTGCAGCGCTATCAGTGGTGGGTGGTGGGCATCTCGGTCGCGTTGGTGCTGGCGATCAACTCCAACAACTTCCGTCGCGGCGCCAAACGCTGATAAGAATGGGTCCATGGCAACTGTGACCCTGGGGGGGAACCCCGTCAACACCTCCGGTGATCTGCCCGCAGTGGGCTCGAGCGCACCGGCATTCAGCCTGATCGGATCAGACCTCGGCGAACTGACGCATGAGCATGTCGCAGGCAAGAAGGTGGTGCTGAACATCTTCCCGAGTATCGACACCCCGACCTGTGCGACCAGCGTCCGTCAGTTCAACGAACGCGCCGGTGGCCGTGATGATGTGGTCGTGGTCTGCATCTCTGAGGATCTGCCCTTCGCGCAGAGCCGGTTCTGCGGAGCTGAGGGGATCGAGGGCGTGATCACCGCCTCGTCGTTCCGCAGCGACTTCGGATCGGACTACGGCGTCGAACTGATCGACGGCAAACTCGCCGGCCTGCTCGGCCGCGCCGTGGTCGTCGTCGACGAATCCGGCACCGTCGTGCACACCGAGCTGGTCGCTGAGATCGCCAACGAACCCGATTACGAGGCCGCCCTCGCCGCACTCACCTGATCGGCTGCGTCCGCTCCGCGCCGGCCTGTCGTATCAGGCCGATATCTGGCACCGCCGCTCGAACAACAACGACCGAGTGGTGATCACCGGGCGCAACCGCTCAGCGACGCTGACCGGGCCGGTGTGAGCGGCTCAGAGTCCGAGCAGCGCGCCAAGACCCACGGTCAGGCCCGGATGTTCGCTGACTCGCTTGCAGGCCAAGACGACCCCGGGCATGAAACTCGACCGGTCGAAGCTGTCTTGGCGGATCGTGAGGGCTTGGCCGATCGACCCCAAGATGACCTCCTGATGGGCCAACATGCCGCGCATCCGCACCGCATGGACCCTGATACCGCCGTCGACCACACCGCCGCGCGCCCCACTGAGTCGCTCAAGCGAGGTCTGATCGGGCGCCCAGTCAGCTGAGGCCGCCGCCATCGCCTCAGCTGTTGCCAGGGCGGTCCCCGATGGGGCGTCGACCTTCGCGTCATGGTGGTATTCGATGATCTCGGCCGTCTCGAAGTACGGTGCCGCCATCTCGGCGAAGCGCATCATCAGTACCGCCGAGATCGCGAAGTTCGCAGCGATGACGCAATGAGCGGGTCCGTCACCGAACAGCGCCGCGAAACTCGCCATGTCATCATCGTCAAACCCGGTGGTTCCGACCACGGCATGGATTTCGTGCATCGCCAACCAGGGAAGGGTGACCCGGGCGGCATCGGCATCGGTGAAGTCCACCACCACCTGGGCTCCCGCATCTGCGAGCGCCCGCAGGTCGGTAGCCACCTCGATCGAGTCGACCACCTCACCACCTTGGTCGGGATCGACCGCCGCCACCAGGACCAGGTCGGGGTCGGCAGCGACGGTGGAGCACACCGTGCGCCCCATGCGTCCACCGGCGCCGACGACACCCACCCTGATCGGATCGGACATCTGGCTACCCGACTCAGCGGTGACGCCGGCGGCGACCGCGCTCACCCTCATCCGGGCCGAGATCACCGAGATCCGAGCGCAGCTCCTCATCGAAGGCCTCTTCGAAGCTCACGGTGACGACCTCGGAGTCCGAGCTGGCCTCCACTGCTGCTGGCGCTGCATCACG
>SKFX01000125.1 GCA_007117775.1 Ilumatobacteraceae bacterium | reverse complement strand
CCGTCGACGGCGGCTGGACCGCGCAGTAGGCGCATCACGCCCCGGATCAGTCGACGCCGATACCGGCGAGTTCCGCAGTGAGGACCTCACCGGCCCAGTTGCCGACCTTCTCACCGGGAATCCGGCGACGCTCAGGCCACGGGGACTCGAGATCGATCGACACCCCGCGACTGATGACCGCGGCCAGTCGGCGGCGGTCCTGCAGGATGCGCACATCGGCCGACGGGTCACCGTCCACCACCAGCACATCGGCGCGGTATCCGGGTGCGACGACGCCGACCTCGCCCTCCATGCGCATAGCCAGCGCACCGTTGGACGTGGCCGAGGTGATGGCCTCGAGGGGGCTGAAGCCGAGTTCCTCGACGAAGACCTCGAGTTCGCGCGCATGCCAGTGGCCGTAGGGGGTGAGGGCGAAGCCGCTCTCAGAACCGCACAGGATCTTGACGCCCTCGTCATAGGCGGTGCGAACCATCGCAGCGGTCGATTTGATCTCACCGCGGAAGATATCGACCATCCCCTCGCCGGCACCGACCTTGGAGCCGTAGTCGGCGAGATTCGCGAGGAAGGTGAACGTCGGGCACAGCGCAGCGCCCGATTCGATGACCGCCTCGAGCGCCTCATCGTCCATATACGACGAGTGCAGGATCAGATCCACCCCGGCGCGCGCCGCATCACGGGTCGATGACGCGTTGCGGCAGTGGGCGGTGACCGGAACGCCGAGATCATGGGCGGTATCGCAGACCGCCTTGAGCTCGTCATAGGTCCACACCTGCAGTTCACCGGACTGGGTCGGGATCGAGCCGGTGGCGTGGATCTTGATCCAGTCCGCCCCGTACTTGATCTGACGGCGAGTGGTGGTGACCATCTCCTCGATGGTGTTGACCACCGCCGCATAGCCGACCTCGCCGTCATCGGGGATCAGGCGACCCGCGGTGCCGCCGACCGAGGTCAACAGCGCCTGGACACCCGTCGCCATGCGGGGACCCTCGAAGGCACCCGAGTTGAGGGTGTCGCGGATCTGCGGGCCGATGCCGTGCACGGTGTCGGGGTCCATGAACCCCGTCACCCCTGCGCGCAGCAGCTTGGGCAGGTTGAACAGGGTGATCATCGCCGACGTCGCAGCCGGACGGTGATAGAAGAGCTCGTCATTGGACTGCACGTCATCGAAGGTGCAGTGACAGTGCGCATCGATGAGGCCGGGCATGACCGCTTTGCCGGTGGCATCGATACGGTCCGCGTTCGCCGGCGCCTGGGCCTCGACGTCTGCGGTCGGGCCGACCGCGACGATGTTGTCACCGTCGATCAGCACACCGATGTCGTCGAGGGGTGCGGCACCGGTGCCGTCGATGAGCCGTGCCGAGGTGATGAGGATCGGGGTCGTGCCCGATGCGGTGGACTGAACCATGGCTGAACCCTCCTGGATGGGCCCTCACGGGCTGACGCCACACCTCGGGCGTCGTGCCCATGCTAGCGACGCCGGAGATGGCGGTCACCGCCGGGCTGACGATCGATCTGTGTCACAGCCCAGGTGTGCCAGCACAGTTGTGCGAGCCCGGTTGTCTAGGGTGATGGCCATGAGCAGTGAACCCGGCCACTACACGGTCAGCGTCGACACCGATGAATGCGTGAGCGCCGGCAAATGTGTGGCCTCGGCACCTGGATTCTTCGTCTTCGACGCCGATGAGATCGCGACGGTCGACCCCGATGGGGCGCGCCCGACCGAAGACGCGATCCTCCACATCGCTCGCACCTGTCCGAGCGGGGCCATCAGACTCAGCCTCGACGGCGTCGAGATCGAACTCTGAATCAACCCGTCACCGGCGCAGCAGCCGGCGGGCGTTGTCGTCATGGTGCGGCTCATAGCCGATCTCAGCGGCACTCGCCGGTGCATCCCATCCGGCCAGGTTGGTGCCGACCACCACACGATCGGCGCCGACGACCTCGACGAGCAGGCCGAGGGCCCGGCGATCGTGCACATGATGGTCGAACCACAGCTTCGCCAGCTGTGCCTCGAAGTCGACCGGGCGGTCGCGGGCCCAGGGCCGGGTGCGGCCCTGATGGTCGAGGCGGCCGGCCATGAACGCCGCAGCACCACCGCCATGGGAGATGCAGATGTCGAGATCGCGATGCCGTTCCAGCACCCCGCCGTAGATGAGGTGCGCGATGGCGAGGGTCTCCTCATACGCGAAGCCGAGCGACAGATCCAGATCGAAGTTGCGCAACCGCGGATCGCGCAGTGGGCCGTCGATGCCGCCGGGTGCTGGATGGATGAACACCGGCACGTCGAGATCGACCGCAACCTCCCAGAAGCCATCGAGCGAGCGGTCATCGAAGGTGGTGCCGAAATCGGTGCCGATATAGGCCCCGATGAGCCCGAGGTCCAGAACGGCACGTCGGAACTCGGTGAGCGCCAGGTCGATGTCCTGCATCGGTAGCTGTGCGAAACCGGCGAAACGATCGGGCCGCTGCGCCACCAGTTCGGCCATGGCGTCGTTATGCCATCTGCAGTAGTTCGCGGCGAGGCCGGCGTCGATGTGGTGGAAGTATGTCAACGGATTCGGTGACAGCACCTGCAGATCGATGCCGAGACGATCACAGGCCTCGACGCGGCGGTCCAGATCCATGAATGCCGTCGAGCGGTAGTCGACACCGTCGAGCACATAGTCACCGACACGAAAGCGTGCCCGGCCGTCGGGGCCGGTACCGAGTTCGGGCCCATAATCACCGGCACAGCCCATCGTGCCCTCCAACACCACATGGGCGTGCACATCGATCATGCGTGAGAGTCTGGCCGATTGTGCCCCGGGCACACCACACTGGGGCCCATGACCAAAGACCGCGCGCGCACCGGCCCCGGCCACGCGCTGGTGCTCGCCGCGGGTTCGGTGCTCGACCTCGACCCCCTCGAGCAGATCTCGGTCGCGGCCGATGCCGGGTTCTTCGGACTCGGCCTGCGCCTCGGGCCCGAGATCGCGGCCGACACCGCCCGCCTCGACGAACTTCGCGACCGGGCCGATCGATTTGGCGTGGTGCTGCATGACCTCGAGGTGATCCGCATCGGCGCCGATGGCGAGCACCCCGTCGAGGCCGACGCGTTGTTCGCTGCCGCAGCGCGCCTCGAGATCGCGTCGGTGCTGGCGGTCTCAGACCATGACGACCTGCACCACACCATCGCCGCGCTCGAGCGGCTGCGCGACCGCGCTGGCGAGCACGGTGTCGAGGTGGTGTTCGAGTACATGGCCTGGACCACCCCATCGAACGTCGACGATGCATACCGGGTCGCCGATGCGACCGGATGCCGCGTGGTGGTCGATGTGCTCCACCACCACCGTGTCGGTGGCACCCTCGATGATGCGGCGACCATCATCGACTCGGGGCATCTCGCCTGGTTGCAGCTCTGCGATGGGCCCCTCATCGGCCCCGACACTGTCGACGGGATCATCTTCGAGGCTCGCCACGCTCGCGCCGTCCCCGGCCACGGCGAATTCGACCTGGCCGGCTATCTGGCGTTGGTGAGCGAACCATCGGTGATCAGCGTCGAGGTCCAAGCCGATGCCCGCTGGTCACAGATGACGCCGGCGGCGCGTGCCGCCGAGCTGTTCGAGGCGTCGATGGCGCTGATCGACGAGCGGTGATCGACGTGGCGCGCCTCAGCGCGTGAAGATCACCGGATAGCGCCCGAAGTACGGTCGGGTCGTCGACTCGTCCATCTCGGGCGGATCGTCCGGGTCGGGTCGTGCACCGCGGTCGATGAGGATCTGCACCGCTTCTGGCACGAGGCCGAACAGGTGGCTGTCGGCGACATCGTCATGGGAGATGAGACCGGCTGCGAGGTCCTGGCCGATACAGGCGTGCATCCCGGACCCGAACGACAACCCGTAGGGCGCGACCCCGTCGGGGAGTTCGCGACGCGGATTGAACTGATCGGCATCGTCACCGAACACCGCCGG
>SKFX01000198.1 GCA_007117775.1 Ilumatobacteraceae bacterium | reverse complement strand
TCGTCGTCGATGGGCGCTGCGAACAACTCCGTCAACGTCAGCGTGCCCGCCTGCTCACGCCCTTCGATCCCCTCGAAGCGCACCACGAACCTCGAACCCGATGGTCGCGATGACTCGATGCGCAACCACTGTCCCCCGGCCCACAGTTCTCCACCGGCGGCGACGCGTTCGGCCACATCGGTCGACAGATCAACGAAGACCTCACCGCGCACACCGTGGGGCCGGCCGATCCGGCCGACGCTCAAGAGTCCTTCCGGGCGCGCCGCGTCGGAGACCGTTGGGTCGATGCGACCGTTGCCCACCGGAATCGCAGGGCTCAGTCGTCGATGAACTCGATGTCGATGTCGACATCGTCGCGAACCGCAGCGGCGCGGGTCACGGTGCGGATGCTCGCCGCGGTGCGGCCACGACGGCCGATGACGCGGCCGAGTTCGCCGGGTCCGACGCGCACATCGAGGCGGGCACGGTCACCGAGCGGGGTCTCGAGCACCTCGACGGCCTCGGGATCATCCACGATCGATTTGACGACATGGGTCAGCACCGCAGCCGCCGTCGGAGCCATGTACTCGTTGGAACCCTCTGCGCTCATGATCTCGCACTCACTTGGATGCCTTGAACTGCTCCATGGCCCCGGAGGCTTCGAGCAGTTTGCGGACACGTTCGGTGGGCTGTGCCCCCTGCTTGAGCCAGTGCACGGCCTTGTCGTTGTCGACCTTCAGGCCCGATGGCTCCTGGCGGGGGTCGTAGTGGCCGAGGATCTGGATGAAGCGGCCGTCGCGCGGTGACCGCGAGTCAGCGGCGACGATGCGGTATTGGGGCTGTTTGGTCTTGCCCACACGGGTCAGACGCAGTTTCACTGCCATTGACGAGCTCTCCCTCGAGGTGTTGGCGCAGTGACCACTGCGCATGCCCCGTAGAGGTTAGCGGTGACGGCGACGGATCGACACCAGCGCCCGCTGATCGACACCGCTCAGCGCGGGCCGAGTCCGGGCAGGGAGCCGGCACCGCCGAGGCCCCCCGGACCACCGAATCCACCCAGTGAGCCGAGATCCTCCAGATTCACCATGCCCTGATCGGGCCCACGCTTGGACTTCTTGGAGCGTTTGGACCCGGCCATCCCGAACTTCTTCATCATCTTCTGCATTTCGGCGAACTGTTTGACGAGTCTGTTCACATCGCCGGTGGTGGTCCCCGACCCGACCGCGATCCGGTTGCGCCGACTTCCGTTGATCAACTGGGGTCGGGCGCGCTCCTCGGGCGTCATCGAGTAGATCATCGCCTCGATCGGCTTGAGCTGATCATCTCCGACATCGGCATCCTTGAGTTCTTTGGGCACTCCGGGCATCATGGAGAGCACACCGCTCAGCGGGCCCATCTTCTTCAGCTGCTGGAGCTGTTCCAAGAAGTCATCGAGGGTGAACTGGCCCTCCATCAGCTTGGCGGCCGCAGCTTCGGCCTGTTCGGCCTCGAAGGCCTGCTCGGCCTGTTCGATCAGGGTCATGATGTCGCCCATGCCCAGGATCCGACTCGCCATCCGGTCCGGGTGGAACTGCTCGAAGGCGTCGATGCGCTCACCGGTGGAGGCGAACGCGATCGGCTTGCCGATGACCTCTTTGACCGAGAGTGCCGCACCACCGCGGGCATCGCCGTCGAGTTTGGACATGATCACCCCATCGAGGCGCAATACCTCGTTGAAGCGCTCGGCGGTCTCGACGGCGTCCTGGCCGGTCATGGCATCGATCACCAAGAACGTGTAATGCGGCGACACCGCACCTGAGATCAAGCGGACCTGCTCCATCATCTCGGTATCGATCGACAACCGACCGGCGGTGTCGACGATGAGAACATCCCGGCCGAGACGGCGAGCCTCCTGGAGGCCTTTGGCCGCGGTCAGCACCGGATCCTCGGGATCGGAGTAGACCGGCACGTCGATCTGGCCGCCGAGGGTGCGCAGCTGCTCCACCGCGGCGGGACGCTGGAGATCCGCGCCCACCAGGAGCGGCTGGCGACCCTGCTGTTTGAACCAGTTGGCCAGCTTGGCGGCATTGGTGGTCTTGCCCGCACCCTGTAGGCCGGCCATCAGCACAACCGTCGGCGGTTTGGACGCGGCGGTGATCTTGAGGGTTTCCCCGCCGAGGATCCGGATCAGTTCATCATTGACCGCCTTGACCACCTGCTGGCCCGGATCGAGCGCTTGGGAGCGGGTGGCACCGATGGCGTGCTCTCTGATGCGGTTGATCACCGAACGCACCACCGTCACATTGACATCGGCTTCGAGGAGGGCCTGGCGGATCTCCTTCATCACCGCATCGACATCGGCCTCGGTGAGACGGCCCTTACCGCGCAGGCGTTTGACGATTCCTTCGAGGCGTGATGACAGCGTGTCGAACATGACGCTCCTCAGGTTACCCGCGGTGGCCAGCCGCGCTCATCGCCGTCTCAGCCGAAGTTGACGATGCCGGTGACGATCCCGTCGGTCACCTCGACGTTGACCCGAGTGGCCACATAGTCCATCGTCAAGAACAGTTCCTCACCATCGAGCACCGCGACGCGGACCTCCCAGCCCTCATCGGCCGCCAGTGCCTCGGCATCGTCGACGCGCAGGCCGACCAGGATCTCGGCTTCGGCGGCATCGGGGACGTCGTCCACCCACTCGACGGTATCGACCGGGGACTCGTCCACCACCGTGGTGACCGCCTCGCCAACACCATTGCGGTCGTCGTCTCCCCCATCATCTCCGCTACCGCATCCGCCCACCACCAGCACCATCACGCCCGCCAACGCGACCGCCGCGACCAGCGGTCGGGTCATGGTGCGTGGTCGGTTGCGGGGTCTCATGTCGCGAACAATGCCTCGACGAACTCATCGGGATCGAAGGCGATCAGATCCTCGATCGTCTCGCCCACGCCCACCAGCTTCACCGGGATCTGCAACTCGGTCTCGATGGCGAACACGATGCCGCCCTTGGCCGAACCGTCGAGTTTGGTCAACACCACCCCGGTCACATCGGTGGCCTCGCCGAATTCACGGGCTTGCACCAGGCCGTTCTGGCCGGTGGTGGCATCGATGACCAACAGCGTCTCGGTCACCTGACCAGCGCCCTTCTCGGCCACTCGACGCACCTTGGAGAGCTCCTCCATGAGGTTCGTCTTGGTGTGCAGTCGCCCGGCGGTATCGGCCAGCACCAGATCGATCCGGCGTGCTGTCGCCCGTTCGATCCCGTCATAGATCACCGATGACGGGTCACCGCCCTCGGCACCGCGCACGAACTCGGTGCCGGCCCGCTCAGCCCAGGTCGATAACTGTTCGGCGGCCGCCGCCCGGAAGGTGTCACCGGCGGCCATCAGCACCGATCGACCGTCGCTGACCTGCTGGGCGGCCACCTTGCCGATACTGGTGGTCTTGCCCACCCCGTTCACCCCGACGAACATCCACACGTTCGGGCCCGTATCGAGTCGATCGAACCGCAGCGATCGATCCGCCGCCGCGAGCGCCTGTTTCATCTGTGATCGCAGTTCATCGAGCAGCGCGGCGGGTTCGGTGATCTCACCGGCGGCCACCTGAGCGCGCAGTCGTTCCAGCAGACCATCGGTCACCGCAACGCCGACATCGGCGCGCAACAGCATCTCCTCGAGATCCTCCCAGGTCGACTCGTCGACACCACCGGAACCGAGGATGCCCCCGAGCACCGAGGCGAAGGCGGCGCGAGCTTTGGAGAGGCGATCACGCAACTGCGGTGGGTGCAGGGCCACCGGCGGGGCGCGCTGGGCATCGTCGAGCGCTTCGGTATCGACCCCGCTCTCATCGGTCGGTGGCCGGGTCTCGACCTCATCGATACCGGTCGGCGTCATGGTGGTGGCTGCACGACGACGGTTGAGCAGCACCACCGCGATGCCGAAGACCACCACGGCGAGCGCGAGCGCGATGAAAATCCATTCCACGGGTGCTGAACCTATCGGCACCCGGTGG
>SKFX01000103.1 GCA_007117775.1 Ilumatobacteraceae bacterium | reverse complement strand
GTATCTGCCCGGGCCGTTCCGGTGGCGTCTCGGCCTGCGACCGCTCGAGATCGAGCACTGGTTCGAGATCGGGCCTGACCACCGCGATACCGATGCGCAGATGCAGACCATGCGTTCGGTGTTGCGCGATCATCACCGCAGCGCGGTCGTGCTCGCCGATGACATCGAGGCTGAGGCCGACGAGGTCCGTTGCGCCGTGGTGGATCATCTGCGCACCCACCATCGCGATCATCTTGAACGCTGGGGTGATGAGGTGGCGGGTCTGCATCCGCTCGAAGCCGCCGCTCGACTGGTGCCCGAGGACGTCGCGCTGATGGTGCGCCGCGGCGATGCGTTGGTGCTCGGCGGTGGTGTGGTGTGCTTCCCGAACCGCTGGGACCTCGCGTCCAAGCTCGGCCGCACCATGGCCGAGATCCATCAGCCGGTGTCGCGGCTCAACGACCAACTCTCCGACCCGATCGATAGGTTCTTGGATCGCCTGCGGCCCGAACGCAGCTACTGGCGTCTCGGCTGGGGGGTGCTCGACACCGACGAGTTGTATCAGCCGCTCGACGGCACCGCCCCACCACGGCCCGGCGCCGGTGATCCCGAGGTGGTCAGCCTCGACGATGTGCACCTGCGCGTCGAACGCGAGACGTTGCGCCGGTTCCCGGAGACCTCGGCGGTGCTGTTCACGATCCGGACCCACCTGACACCGTTGCGCGACCTGATCGCTGAGCCCGGCCAGGCCGCATTGCTGGCCGAGGCGATCGAGGCGATCCCCGACGATGTGGCGCAGTACAAGGAGTTGGGCGCCTTCGGCCGCCGGGTGCTGGGGTGGTTGCGGGCCGCCGACGCCTGATCACACGGATCGGCCGATCGACCCCAAAACTTGATATGCGGCGTATCAAGTTTCTTGATATCCGATAGACTGTTTCCCATGTCACTCGATCCCAAGACCTGGACGGTCAAGACCCAGGAGGCCATCGCGGCCGCCCATGAGTCGGCGCGCCGCAATGGCAATCCGGAGATCACCCCCGATCACCTGCTCGCGGCGCTGTGCTCCCAGGACGGCACCGTCATCGCCCCGGTGCTCGCCAAGTTGGGCCAGTCACCCGCCATGGTGCGCGATCGCGCCATCGATGCCGTCGAGCGGCTCCCCAAGACCACCGGTGGCGATGATCCGCGCCTCGCACGGGAATCCTCGGCGGCCTTCGACGAGGCTGAGCGGCACCGGCGCGAGTTCCGCGATGAGTACCTATCGGTCGAGCATCTCCTACTCGCGTTCCATCAGCGCATCGGTGTACCGGTCGAGGAGTTGCTCTCGGCACTGCGCGAGGTCCGCGGCAGCCATCGGGTCACCGACCAGAACCCCGAGGACAAGTTCGCCGCCCTCGAGAAGTACGGCCAGGATCTGACAGCGCGCGCCGCCGAGGGGGCCATCGATCCGGTCATCGGCCGCGATGATGAGATCCGCCGCGTCATCCAGGTGCTGAGCCGCCGCACCAAGAACAACCCGGTGTTGATCGGCGAACCCGGTGTCGGCAAGACCGCGATCGTCGAGGGCCTCGCTCGCCGGATCTCCGATGGTGACGTCCCCGAGGGGCTCAAGGGCAAGCGCCTGATCTCACTCGATATCGCAGCGATGCTGGCCGGCGCGAAGTATCGCGGCGAATTCGAGGAGCGTCTCAAGGCGGTCCTCAAGGAGATCACCGACGCCGCCGGTGAGGTGGTCACCTTCGTCGATGAGATCCACACCATCGTCGGTGCCGGTGGTGCCGAGGGTGCCATGGATGCCGGCAACATGATCAAGCCGATGCTGGCGCGCGGTGAGTTGCGCATGATCGGTGCCACCACCCTCGATGAATACCGTAAACATGTCGAACGCGACCCGGCCCTCGAGCGCCGCTTCCAGCAGGTCTATGTGGGCGAACCGACCGTTGAGGACACCGTCGGCATTCTGCGTGGCCTCAAGGAGCGCTATGAGGTGCACCACGGTGTGCGCATCCAGGATTCCGCACTGGTCAGCGCGGCGGTGCTGTCGGATCGGTATCTGACCAATCGCTTCCTGCCCGATAAGGCCATCGACCTCGTCGATGAGGCTGCCAGCCGCCTGCGCATCGAGATCGACTCGATGCCGACCGAGATCGACATCGTCGAACGTCGCATCCTGCAATTGGAGATCGAACAGGTCGCCCTCGACAAAGAGAGCGACGATGCCTCGCGCGAACGCCTCGACACACTCCATGACGAACTCGCCGCGCTCAATGCCCAGTCGGCTCAGATGAAGAAACATTGGGAGGAGGAGAAACAGGCCATCGACGCCATCCGCAATCTCAAGGAGGAACTCGAGGCATTGCGCACCCAGGTGGAGCGAGAGACCGATCTCAACATCGCCGCTGAGATCCGCTACGGCCGCATCCCCGAACTCGAGCGCCGGATCTCAGAGGCCACCGACCATCTCGACGTGCTGCAGTCAGAGGTGCGGATGCTCAAAGAGGAGGTCGATGCCGAGGACATCGCCGAGGTGGTCTCCAAATGGACCGGTGTGCCCGTCAGCCGCCTGATGGAGTCCGAGATGGCCAAGCTCATCCATCTCGAGGACGAACTGCATCGGCGCGTCATCGGCCAGGATGACGCCGTGGTGTCGGTCGCCAATGCCATCCGCCGAAGCCGTGCCGGGCTCTCGGATCCGAACCGGCCGATCGGATCATTCATGTTCCTCGGCCCGACCGGTGTCGGCAAGACCGAACTGGCCCGCGCCCTCGCAGAATTGCTGTTCGATGATGAGCGCGCCATGGTGCGCATCGATATGGGCGAATACATGGAGAAGCATTCGGTGAGCCGCCTCATCGGCGCACCCCCGGGCTATGTCGGCTACGACGAGGGTGGCCAGTTGACCGAAGCGGTGCGTCGCCGGCCCTATTCGGTGGTGCTGCTCGATGAGATCGAGAAGGCCCATCCCGATGTCTTCAACACCTTGTTGCAGGTCCTCGATGATGGCCGCCTCACCGACGGCCAGGGCCGCACGGTGGACTTCACCAATGCGGTACTCATCATGACCTCGAACCTGCCCGGTGATCCGGCCGCGTTCTTCAAGCCCGAGTTCATCAACCGCGTCGACGACATCATCGGGTTCGCGGAGCTCGGTCGCGATGAGATCGGTCGCATCGTCGGGTTGCAGTTGGATCGGTTCGCAGCCCGACTCGCCGAACGCCGGATCGCTCTCGAGGTCACCGACGCGGCCCGCGATGCCATCGCGACACTCGGCTATGACCCGGCCTTCGGCGCCCGACCGCTCAAGCGCGTCATCCAGCGCGAGATCGCCGATCGGGCCGCGGTGCTGGTCCTCGAGGGCCAGATCGCCGACGGTGGTGTCCTCGTCGTCGACGTCGACACCGATGGCGCGATCGCGGTCACGGTCGGCGCCACCGAGGCCGCTTGACCCGCCGCTCAGGGCATCATTCAGTCAGTCGGGCGGTTGCGGATGGCATCACCGTGAGCGCTGAAGCCCTCATGGTCGGCCAATGCCACCACCGATGGGCCCATCCGTTCCAGGGCGCGGGCATCGGCGCGTGCCACCGCGGTGCGCTTGGTGAAGGTGGCGGCGGTGATACCCGATGAGATGCGGGCGAACCCGCTCGTCGGCAACGAGGCCGGACAGCCGATCACGAAGTTCGCAGCGCTGAACGGGGTGTGCTGGCCGATCAGGATCTCACCGGCGTGCACGATGCCCGCCACGACCCCCTCGATGCGGTCCTCGGCCACGGCCACCTGGAGGTGTTCGGGGGCGTAGCGGTTCGCAACGGCCACCGCGGTGTCGAGATCATCGACGAGCACACAGCCACCATTGGGTCCGAGCGATGCCCGAGCCGCCTCAGCGCGCATCTGTGGCAGCGATCCGAGGCGCGCGATCAGCGCCGTATCGGTCGCAGTGGCCAGCGCCGACGAGTTCGTGACCAACAGCACCGATGAATCGGTGCCATGTTCGGCCTCGATCAGCAG
>SKFX01000122.1 GCA_007117775.1 Ilumatobacteraceae bacterium | reverse complement strand
TCGACCGCACCGGTGGCCCGCTCGACCGCCGGCCACCCGAATCGCAACCACGTCTCATAGAGCCATGGGCGCGCCAGGCCGAGTTGTCTCACCGGCACCGGCGGGACGAAGGCTGTCTGCGGGGCGCGGCGGTGCCGGCCGGCGACACCGATCAATTCGATATCGGGGTGCGCTGCGAGTCGGGCGCCGATGGCGATCGCGGCGCTCGCGGTTCCACCGGGAACCTCATGCCAGCACTGCTCCAAGGTGTAGGCGACCCTCAGCGGTCGATCCGTCATCGGCCCCATCGAGTCACTCGGCTCCGATGCGCGCCACCAACTCGGCCAGGGGTTCGCGGTAGTGACGCAGCGGTTCGAGACCGCCGAGGCGCAATGCGGCATTGTCGAGGACCGAATTCGCCGGACGCGGTGCGGGCCGCGGCGGATCCAGGTCCGCCGTTGAGATCGGTGACACCATGTCAGGATCACGGCCCATCTCCGCGACGATGGAGCGCACGAACTCGAACCACGACACCGCACCGGCATTGGTGACGTGATGGATGCCACTGCGGCGTTCGACGCCGAGGCGGCGCAGCATCGGGGCGAGATCGGCGGTGAAGGTCGGATGGCCGCGCTGGTCGTCGACGAATGACAGCGAATCACGCTCGGTGGCGAGGCGCATCACCGTCCGGACCATGTTCGAGCCGTATTCGCCGCACACCCACGAGGTGCGCACGATGGTCGCATCCGCACCCGCTTCGCGTTCTCCGGCCAGTTTGGACGCGCCATAGACCGAACGCGGATCGGTGGCATCCCATTCGTGATACGGGCGGTCGAGTTCACCGTTGAAGACGTAGTCAGTGCTGAGATGCACCAGATGGGCATCGATCATCGAACACGCTTCACGGATCCAACGCACCGACAGCGCATTGGCGGCGAACGCCCGATCGGGATCGGATTCACAGGCATCGACGGCGGTCCACGCCGCACAGTTGATGACCACATCAGGATGCAGTGAGGTGATGGCCCCCATGACCTGAGATCGCTCGACCACGTCGAGCGTGTCGCGGCCGAGCGCCACCACCTCGTCACCGGATCGACTGCACGCCTCATCGACATCACGACCCAACTGGCCGGCCGCACCGGTGATGAGGACACGCATCACAGACCTGCTCTGGCCTTGAGCGGCTCCCACCAGTCGCGATGGTCCCGATACCACTCGACAGTTGCTGCCAGCGAATCATCGAAGCTTCGACTGAGCGACCACCCCAAGGCCGCCACCTTGTCGATGTTCACCGAATACCGGCGGTCATGGCCGAGGCGATCGGCGACGGGTTCGATGAAGGACTCATCGCGTCCGGTCAACTCCAACAGCCGATGGGTCAGTTCGACATTGGTGAGTTCGTTGCCGGCACCGATGTTGTAGACCTCACCTGGCTCGCCTGAGCGCAACACCAGATCCGCGGCGCGGTTGTGGTCCTCGACATGGATCCAGTCGCGGATATTGAGTCCGTCACCGTAGAGCGGCACCTTGTGGCCATCGAGCAGGTTCGTGGTGAACAGCGGGATCATCTTCTCGGGGAACTGATACGGCCCGAAGTTGTTCGAACATCTCGTCACCACCACCGGCAAACCGTAGGTGGTGAGATACGACAACGCGATCAGATCCGAACCGGATTTGGAGGCCGAATACGGTGACCGCGGGACCAACAGGTCGGCCTCATGCGATGAACCCTCTTCCACCGAACCGTAGACCTCATCGGTGGAGATATGCAGGATCCGGTCCACCTCGAGATGACGGGCGACATCGCAGACCACATTGGTTCCCAGACAGTTGGTGCGGATGAACTCGTCGGGCCCGGTGATGGAGCGATCCACATGGGTCTCAGCCGCGAAGTGCACCACTGCGTCATGGCCGCGCATCGCCTCGGTGACGGCATCTCGATCGCAGATATCACCCTGCACGAAGGCGAACCGAGGATCGTCTTCGAGATCGCTCAGCGATTCGCGGTTTCCCGCATAGGTCAACAGATCGAACACCGTCACCGAATCATCGGTGGTGTGCAGCACATGGCGGGCGTAGTTGGAGCCGATGAACCCGGCACCACCGGTCACGAACAGACGCATCGCAACTCCTCAGGTCTCACAGCGATCCTCACGACTCCCCCAGTATGGGCGATCAGACCCGGTTCAGGTCCGCATCGGCCAACGCGGCCGATCGGCGGGCGCGATCGCGGATCGCAGCGGATTGGATGAATCGCGTGCCGACAGGATCGGGCTCTCGACCCCCCAATCGGCCCCCACCTCGGGGTCATCCCAGGCCACACCGAGTTCATCGGCGGGGTTGTAGTAGCCGTCGACGAGATAGGTCATCACCGCCTCGGTCAGCGCTGCGAACCCGTGGGCGACACCGGGCGGGATGTACACACCCCAGTGATTCTCCCCTGAGATATCGAAGCACTCCGTCGCACCATCGGTGGGCCCACCGGCGCGCAGATCGTGCAACACGACGCGGATGGTCCCGACCGGGCAATACCAGTAGTCCGCCTGGTGGAGATGGAAGTGCAGACCGACCACCGCACCGGCCTGCTTATTGGAGCGATTGGCCTGGATCATCTCGCGCGCACCCGGAATCCACTCGCGGCGATACGTCTCGATGAACAGACCTCGTTGGTCGCCATGGAGTGTGGGTTCCACCACATACCCCCCGGCGATCCGGCTCGATTCTCTGATCTCAGGCATGGTCACCCTCCCGGTGATGATTCACATGGGCCTCGACGACAGTGTTGCCGACATGACGATGTCGGGCGCGGTTACTCGACGTCGACATGACAGTGGTCACCCACCATCAGACGCAGGGCGCGCGGCTTGAGTTTGGACCGCATCACCGTGGCATCGGTGCCGATCAGGCTGTCCTCGAGCCGGGGGATCTCCACAACGCGTGAATTGTCCATGACCACCGAATGCTCGATCTCGCTGTGAACGACCTCACATCCGGCCCCGACGGCACTGAACGGGCCGATGAACGAGTCGACCACCCGGGTGCCGGCACCGATCGCGACCGGGCCCCGGATGGTGGAGTTCTCGATCTGGGCGCCCTCGGCGATCTCGACACGGCCGTCGATGACCGACGCGGCATCCACCGAACCCGCGATCCGCGGCTCGAGCTTCTCGAGTAGCAGCCGGTTCGCCTCGAGCAGCGGTGTCAGCTTGCCGGTGTCGATCCACCAGCCGCTCAGCAGTTCACAGCGCACCCGCCGACCCTGTTCGATCAGCCACTGGATCGCATCGGTGATCTCCAACTCACCGCGCTCCGAGGGCTCGATGGCCGCAACGGCATCGTGGATCACCGGCGTGAACAGATAGACGCCGACGAGAGCCAGATCAGACGGCGGATCAGCCGGCTTCTCGACCAGCCGCACGACATCACCATCGTCATCGAGTTCGGCGATGCCGAACCGGTGCGGATCGGGGACCTGCTTGAGCAGGATCTGCGCATCGGGCGGCGAATCCGATGCCCGGGCGGCCCCGAAGGCGGCCACGAACGCCGCGAGGTCCTGTTCCAGGAGATTGTCACCCAGATACATCACGAAGTCGTCCTCGCCGAGGAAGTCCCGGGCGATCAACACGCAGTGCGCGAGCCCGAGGGGTTCGTCCTGGGGGATATAGGTGATCGACACCCCGAACGCACTGCCATCGCCGAGTGCGGCCATCATCTCGGCGCGGGTGTCGCCGACGATGACCCCGATCTCGGTGATCCCGGCGTCGACCATGGCTTCGATCCCGTAGAACAGGATCGGCTTATTGGCCACCGGCACCAATTGCTTCGCTCTGGTATGGGTGATCGGCCGCAGGCGTGTCCCGGCTCCGCCGGCGAGGATCAAAGCTTTCATCGCTCGCTGAGGCTAACAGTCAACGCCCGATGCCCCGGTTGCGGCGGTTGCGGCGGTTGCGTCCTGCACCTCGCCCTGCCCAGTCCGCCAGTTCAGTTCTCAGCCGGCGCCGGGGCGGGGC
>SKFX01000079.1 GCA_007117775.1 Ilumatobacteraceae bacterium | reverse complement strand
GGCAAGGTCTATGCCGTGCGCGAGGACGAGGTCCCCGGCGGTGGGGCGGCGGCCGCGATCCTGCGTTACGCACCCTGAACGTGGCCTCGAGCACCCCGCATCCGATGGCGCGCGCCGTGGAGTCGGTCGCATTCGACCATGGTGCGCCGATGCCGAACCGATTCATGCTCGCGCCCTTGACCAATCAGTCCAGTCATGCCGACGGCACCCTGTCAGACGCTGAGCACCGGTTCATATCGATGCGGGCCCTCGGCGGGTTCGGGTTGACGATGACCTGTGCATCGCATGTCTCGGCCACCGGCCAGGGATTCGCCGGCCAGTTGGGCTGTTTCGACGATCGCCATCTCGATGGCCTCAGCGTCTTGGCCGAGTCCATCAACCGCACCGGTTCCCGGTCATTCCTGCAGTTGCATCACGCCGGCAACCGTTCACCGGTGGAGCTGATCGGCACCGAGCCGGTCTGCCCGAGCGATGACCCCGACACCGGGGCGCGGGCGCTCAGCACCGATGAGGTGGCCGGGGTGATCGAAGACTTCGTGGCCGCGGCGGTGCGTGCCGAACGTGCCGGGTTCAGCGGGGTCGAACTGCACGGCGCCCACGGCTATCTGCTGTGTCAGTTCCTGTCACCGGAGCTGAATCGGCGCACCGATGACTACGGCGGGAGTCTCGAGAACCGTTCGCGGATCATCTTTGAGATCATCGCTGGTATCCGCGAACGCTGCGGTGAGGATCTGACCCTGGCGGTGCGGTTGTCGCCGGAGCGTTTCGGCCTGCGCGTCGATGAGATCGTCGAGGTCTTCGAACGCCTCGTCGCCACCGGTGAGGTGGACATGATCGATCTGTCGCTGTGGGATGTGTACAAGCGTCCCGAGGCGGCCGCGTCCGATCATCCGGCCGATGATGAACCGGCTCGTCTGATCGAGACCTTCGCGTCGATCCCACGCCGAGGTGTCGCGCTCGGCGTGGCGGGCAAGATCCGCACCGCGGCCGATGTCGCGTGGGTGCTCGAACAGGGCACCGAGGGCGTCGACATCGCCATCATCGGCCGTGCTGCGATCCTGCACCACGATTTCCCGCAGCGCTGTCTGCGCGATCCGGACTTCGAACAACGCCCGCTGCCGGTCTCAGAAGACGACCTGCGCGACGAGGGACTATCGGACACGTTCGTGACGTATATGCGCAACTGGCCCGGTTTCGTGGCCGATCCGGTCTGAGTGTCCGGTACGGCGGTATCGGTGCTGAATCCGCCCCGGAGTTGAGACCGAATCGGTGGTGGGCGATGATGGCCACCATGGTGCACGCCCGCCAGGTGACCCTCAGTATCGATGCCGGCGCTGCGCTGCGTCAGATCCTGGGCATCATGACCGATCAGTTGATGGTCGGTGAGGCCGGATGGGGGTGGGATCTGGATCGGGTGCTCGAACTCGACGCCCGTTTGGAGACCGCCTGGGATGTCGAGTCGTGGCGGACCACATCGGGCGACGATGCGGTGGTGGAGTTAGGCATCGACGATGCCGCGCTGTTGCTCGACGGGATGGCCTTCACCGAGGTGGCGAGCGCTGATCTGCCGTGGGTGGAGATGGTGCGCTGGACCTCTGATTTCGTGACTGCGGAACTGCGCCAGCACTGGAGCGATGACGAGTGGGGTGACTACCAGCGCTCGATCGGTCGCCGGCTGCCGTACTGAAGATCGGACCCTGAACACCGACGACCACCGACGGCGACCCATGTCGACACTGAACATTGCCTGAGAGAATGCTGAAACACGATGGCTGAACCACGACATCGCCGGGCGCGATCAGGCGCCGAGGAACCCGATAAGACCTGCACGGTCTGTGGCCGTCGGATCGAATGGCGCCGCAAATGGGCGCGCGACTTCGACTCGGTGAAGTACTGCTCGGACGGCTGTCGTCGGCGCGGCCGCTCGCGCACCGCGGCGGCCCTCGATATCGAACTCGCGGCCGCGATCATGGAGTTGCTCGAAGCGCGCGCCACCGGGGCGACGATCTGTCCAAGCGAGGCGGCGCAACGCGTCGGCGGCGATGACTGGCGCGAGTTGATGGAACCGGCGCGCGCTGCGGCCCGGCGCCTCGAGGCCGACGGGGACGTGATCATCACCCAGCGCGGCCGGCGAGTCGATCCGTCGAGGGCGACAGGACCGATCCGCATCGGCCGGGTTCGCTGACGCGCCGAAGCGTTCAGCCCAGCGTTCATCTGGGCGTTCATCGCGGCGTTCATCTGGGTGTTCATCTCGGGGTCAGAGAGCGTTCACCCCGACGGCCTAGGATCACGGGCAATGGCCGCGGTGACCTTCGTTGAGACCACCAAGATGTTCGGTGACGTGGCGGCCCTCGACCGTCTGTCACTCGATATCGCCGATGGTGAATTCCTCGTCCTGGTCGGCCCGTCGGGTTGCGGGAAGTCCACCGCGCTGCGGATCATCGCCGGATTGGAGACCGCGACCTCGGGAGCGTTGCTGATCGACGGCGATGACGTCACCGATGTCGAACCCCAGGACCGCGACCTGGCGATGGTGTTCCAGAGCTATGCGCTCTATCCGCACAAAACGGTCCGCCAGAACATCGAGTTCCCACTGAAGAGCCGCAAGGTGCCCGCCGAACAACGTCGTGCCGAAGCCGAGGTGGCGGCCACTCTGTTGGGCCTCGGCGAGCTGCTCGAGCGCCGGCCGGGCCAGTTGTCCGGTGGCCAACGCCAACGCGTCGCACTGGCGCGCGCCCTGGTCAGAAAGCCGGCGGTGTTCCTGATGGACGAGCCGCTGTCCAATCTCGATGCCAAGACCCGGGTGCAGACCCGAGCCGAACTCTCCGATCTGCACGCCACCTTGGGCGCCACCTTCATCTACGTCACCCACGATCAGGTGGAGGCGATGACCATGGGGACGCGCATCGCGGTCATGTCCGATGGTCGACTCCAGCAGGTCGGCACCCCCGACGAGGTCTATGACCGGCCCGAGAACCTGTTCGTCGCCGGGTTCATCGGATCACCGCCGATGAACATCGTGACCGCCACGGTCACCGGTGGTGCCGACGGAGCCGGGCCGGTGCAGTTGCGGATCGGCACCGGTGGCTTCGAGTTGCCCGCTGAGATCGCTGCGGTGGTCGCAGAGTCCGGCCTCGATGAGGTGGCTGTCGGCATCCGGCCAGAATATCTGCGACTCGGCGAAGGCCCGATCACCGCGACCGTCCGCACCGTGGAGTCACTCGGCCATGAACGCCATCTGATCTGCGAACTCGCCGGCACCGATCCGAATCCTGAAGATGTCCAACCCGGGGCGCTCGTCATCATCCGCCAGTCCGCCGAGGACCCGGCACCGCAGATGTCAGAGACGGTGCACCTCGTGGCCGAGGCGAGATATCTGCATCTGTTCGACCCGGGCACCGGAGCCCGGTTGGCATGACCTCGCCGGCGGGTCGTCGTCGACGCTGGCGCGAGCGCGGACTCGCGTTCGGGTTGTTGCTGCCATCGCTGTTGGTGTTCGGTGTTTTCGTCTATTTCCCGTTCGTGCGCACGATCTGGTTGGGCTTCCACGAGACCGATGTGTTCGGCGGGAACCAGCGCTTCGTCGGTTTCGACCAATATCGCGAGACGCTCGGTTCGGCATCGTTCCGCAATTCGCTGTGGGTGACGCTCAAGTTCACGCTGATGACCGTGCCGACCGGTCTCGCGCTCGGACTCGGTCTCGCAGTATTGGCCCATCGCCGGCTGCGCGGGATGGCGATCTACCGCACGATCTTCTCGTCCACGGTGGCGACGTCGGTGGCGGTCGCATCATTGATGTTCTTCTCGTTGCTGAGCCCGTCGGTCGGTCTCATCAACCAGGCGCTGCGGGCATTGGGACGTGATCCGATCTTCTTCTTGCAGTCGCCCGGATGGGCGCTGGTCTCGGTCGCGGCGGTGACGGTCTGGCAGAACCTCGGGATCATCTTCATCGTCACCTCGGCCGGTCTGCAGTCGCTTCCCGAGGACCTCTATGAGAGCGC
>SKFX01000126.1 GCA_007117775.1 Ilumatobacteraceae bacterium | reverse complement strand
TGGCGCTCTGTGGCTACATCTACCTGCTCGCCCAGATCCGCCAGCGCGAGACCGAGGCGGGATACGACTCGTTATCGCAGGCCCGTCTGCGTCGCTGACCCTCCCGCTACACTTTGGCGGATCCGGGGCTGTAGCTCAGTTGGCAGAGCGCTTCGTTCGCAATGAAGAGGTCGGCGGTTCAATTCCGCTCAGCTCCACCGGGAAACCCTCAGCGTGCTGGGGGTTTTTCTCATTTTCAGGTGCGATGTCGAAGCCTGAAACGTGAAGCATGTGAAACAGCCGTCCCGATCTGACGGAGGATCTTCACGGTCAGGTCTGCATTGCGGAGTTTTGTGCTCTCGAGATACGAGCGTGTGACGTCTCGACCCAGGCGTCTGATGATGTGGTAACGCTAGGAGGTTCCTCTGGCGAACCTGAACACGTCTCGATCGCCGGTCAGCACGGCGTCGTCCCGGCGCCAAGAACGGGACCGACTCATCTGAGAGATCGGGTGATCCCAGAGATGACTGCGTCGATGTGGGCGTCAGCTGAGACACCATCTGGCCACGTCGACGCGGTCACGATCTGGGCGAGGCCGTGTACGCCCGCCCACGAAATGATTGGTCCGTCTTGTCTGCGGGTCTCAGGAACCGCTCCGGCGTCGATCATCTGGTCGATTGCATCGACCAGCACTCCCCATGCGTCAGGATGATCGGGATTCACAGGCCGGATATCGCACCGGACGAAGGCTGCTTCGAACATATGCGGGTTGTCGATGGCGAACTGGACGTACGTCCGGCCGATCTCCTCGAACCGCTCGACTGTTCGTCGTGCCGGACGGCCCCGGGTGGTGACGGCGTCACGTCTTGTGAGCAGGTCGCGTGCCAGCGCCTGACGTGCCAACTGCGAGACGCGGGATACGAGGTGATCCCGGCTGGGGAAGTGTCGATACACGGCCGAGGGTGACACCTGCACCGTCCGCGCGAGGTCTCGTAGCGTTAGCGCACCGATTCCACTCGACCGGACCACCTCGATGGCGGCGTCGGTCAGCGCGATCTCGAGTGCGCCGTGGTGGTAGGGGCGCGAAGCCATGGGAGAATTCTGGCACGAATGTTGACGGTGTTCACATTCCCGCCCTAATGTGAACACCGTCAACATATTCATGCGGAGGGGACGATGGTGAAGGTCAACCGCGGCAGGTACACGGCCGACGTTGGAGCGGACGGGAAGGTCTTGTTCCTCATCGGTATGCGCATCAACAGGCTGTGGCAGTTTTGGAGATGGCTGCCCGTCTTCGTCGCGATGCCAAGGATGCTCAGCGAACTGCAGCGCAATCCTGAGCTGGGACTCGTGGGTCGGCCGCGAACGATGATCTCAGGCCGCTTGATCGTGGTGTGGCAATACTGGGAATCGTTCGACCGGTTGGAGGCGTATTCACGTGCTGGCGATCGAGCGCATCTTCCAGCCTGGCGCTCGTTCAATCGGCGTATCCGAGACAACGGCACGGTCGGGATCTTCCACGAGACGCTCCTGCTGCGCGACGACGCAGTCGAGACCGTCTACGCCAACATGCCGACGATGGGTCTGGCGGCTGTCACGGGTGCAGTGCCGGCTGCGTCGCGGGCACACAGCGCCCGTGGTCGGATCACCGGCCACGAGAACGAGCAACCTGTCGATCCCTACTGAGCAGCCAGGCGTCTGTGGTGTCAGATTGGTGCCAACGTCGAATGCTCATGACCCTGCACCTCACTGAGACCGAGCAGACAGCTCGGCGCGCCCGCGCTGAGGCCGAGGGCATCTCGATACAGGCGGCAGCCCGTCGAGCGGTGCTCGAAGTCGTCGCTCGCGGTCAGCATCGCGATCGTGTCGTAGCGGCGCCCGAGTCGATCAGGACGCAACATGCAGACGCTCTGCGCCGACTCGGCGAATGAGCGAACCGATCAGGTCGTTTGGTCGGGACCCATCAGCGGTCATGAGGATCATCATCGACCGCTGCGGCCGATGATCGGACAGCACGTGCATGGCGTCCTCACTCGGGAGTTCAGCGCGGCGTCTCCGGCCCGGCGGCGCTCAACATCCGTCGTTGCGGATCGAGCCGTCGGGCATGGTCGTGCTGCAGAACCTAGCGCCCGTCAGGTAGGTGCCCTCCAGGTTCGCACCCGACATGTTCGCTCCCGAGAGGATCGTCCTCTCCAGGTTGGCCCACGACAGGTTCGCTCCCTCGAGGTCGGCGCCCTCCAGGTTCGTCCCCTCGAGATTCGCCCCCTCCAAGTCCGCACTCGTCAGGGTCGCCCCCGACAGGTCGCTCTCGTAGAGGTAGGCACCCCAGAGATTCGCCCACGGCATGTCCGCCTTCTGCAGGTTTGCTCCCCCCAGGTTCGCGCCACCGAGGTTCGTCGCCCACAGGTGCGCCCCTGCCAGGTTCGCTCCCTCCAGGTTCGCATTGCGCAGATCGCCCTCCGAGAGGTAGGCGCCGGTCAGGTTCGCTCCCGTCAGGTATGCCCCTTCCAGATTCGCCAGCAGCAGGTACGCCCCTGAGAGATCCGCATTGTGGAGGTTCGCGTTGACCAGATCAGCCCCCGGGCATTGGATATCGGGCTGTTCGATGCGACAGCCGTTGATGACCTGGCCATCGGCACCGGCGTCACGGACAAGCCCGTCAGGAGCGGTCATGTCCGTTGTCTCGACCGGTTCGGGGACTGTCTCGGTATCCGGTCCGCCACAGGCCACGACGGCGATCGCAACGACGAGTGCACCGATGATCCGCATGGATCCAAGGCTAGTTGGTGACCTGGAGGTCCCGACGACCATCATGTCTTCAGGGGAGTGCACCAGCGGCGCGCGGATCGGCGTGGGGCACCCTGCGGCGGCTCTGGCGCTCTTCAGTGGAGACGCTCTCCGTGCTGGTGATCTCGGTCCACAGGCGCGTCGGATCAGAATCGAATCTTCATCCAGTGGTGATCGATCGAAGCGATCCAGCACCGGGCGGCCACGGTGACGCTCACCTGGAGCGCAAGAGGTGACAGGCGACAACCTGGAAGCTCTCTCCCGGGGTCATCAGGCACAATTCGAGTGCATCTCCGTCACGGCTCAGCGCGAAGACACTGTCTTCGTCGGCCATGATCGCCGTACCGTCTCGCCGCACCGCTCCTGCGAGCGACTTGCACTGCGCGGGGCTGCACCATTCGCCGATGAACCCCCGCTCGTCGGCCTCCATGACCCGCAACGTCCAGTCGATCGCTGGGGCGTTCGGCAAGATGAAGTCACCCGATTCGGTGGCATGGTCAGCGTCTCGTGGTGTCCCTGATCGGGCACCCACAGAAGCTCCCTCGACGACCGCCCACTCACCGATGAGGTCGCGGGCGTCGATCTTCGGGGTGTCACTGGAGCATCCAGCGACCGCGATCAGTGCGGTGACGGCGATCATGATTGTCGTGCGTGGTCGAAACGCTCGACGGGTGGCAGCGGTGGTGACGCCTTCGAGACGACGATGACTGAACATCGATTCAACCCAACAGGGGCGCGCCTCGACCGTCTCCGAGCCGATCGCTGCCGTTGGGGGTGTCAGGAGGGGGTGGTACCGCTTGACAGCACGGTCTCGCGAAAGCGGTGATTGACCTGTTGTCGCTCCAGGATCTGGCGCAGGGTCTCAGCGGCCTGGGGGATCGGATGCTCGGTGAAGAACGCGTTGGCATCGTGGACCTGCTCGGCGGTGCTCAGCAGTTTCACCGAGTCCACCATCCGCACGATGGTGTTCGACGGGAACCGTTCGACCGCGTCGGCCCAGTGGTCCTGCACGAACCTCCATGCAGCATCGCCGTGATGTCGGTTGGCGATGCACATCCGCAGCACGAACGGGGCGTTCTGGGTCTTGACCTCATCGGACATGGCGAGCGTGCAGGTCCGTGCCATCAGATCGGCATCGTCGAACTCGGCGAGCGCATAGAGGTGACGCAGTTGTTCTTGCGGGGTGGTGCCGTTTCGGTAGCGGTCCAGCATCCACTCGTAGTCGGTCGCATCGCCGGTGGCGGCCACCACCGAC
>SKFX01000161.1 GCA_007117775.1 Ilumatobacteraceae bacterium | reverse complement strand
GCGAGCACCACCGAACCGATGGAGGCCACCAGGTTCCAGAAGCCAAGGTTGAAGAACCCCTCACCGGCACGGTATTCCGTCCAGACGTACATGCGGCGGGGCTGGCCTTGGAGGCCAATGATGTGCATCGGCCCGAAGGTCAAGTTCATCCCGGCGATCATGAACCAGAAGTTCGCCTTACCCCATGCTTCGTTGAGCACCTTGCCGAAGATCTTCGGCCACCAGTAGTAGGTGCCGGCGAACAGACCGAGCACTGCACCACCGAAGAGCACATAGTGGAAGTGGGCGACGATGTAGTAGGTGTCGGTCTGTTGGGTGTTCGATGGTGCCACCGAGTGCGTCACACCCGACAGACCTCCGATCGTGAACTGCACCACGAGACCGACCGCGAACAGCATCGGGACGGTGAAGCGCAACTTGCCGCCCCACATCGTGAGCGTCCAGTTGATGATCTTGACGCCGGTCGGGATCGCAATGGCCATCGTCGCCACGGCGAAGACCGCCACGCTGACCGGGCCGATACCGGAGGCGAACATATGGTGCGCCCACACACCCCAGCCGACGAAGCCGATCGCGGCGCCCGAGAAGACCACCAGCGGATAGCCGAACAGGGGCTTGCGCGAGAAGGTCGGCAGCACCTCGGACACGATGCCGAAGGCCGGTAGCACCAAGATGTACACCTCGGGGTGGCCGAAGATCCAGAACAGGTTCTGCCAGAGCAGCGGATCGGCACCGAACTCGGTCGAGAAGAATGTGCCCCCGTAGGCCCGGGCCATGAACAACAGCACCAACGCCACGGTAATGACCGGGATCGCGAACAACAGCAGGTACTGCACCACCAGGATCATCCACGTGAAGATCGGGACCCGCATCAGCGACATACCCGGTGCCCGCATGTTCAACACGGTGACGATCAGGTTGATGGCGCTGACCTGTGAGGCGATACCGGTGAGCAAGAGGCCGAGCACCCAGAAGTTGATGCCGTTGGTGGGTGAGAACGCCACCGAGGAGTTCGGCGCATACATGAACCAGCCACCATCGGCGGCACCGCCCAAGAACCACGATGCATTCAGGAACAGCCCGCCGAACAGGAACGCCCAGAAACTGAAGGCGTTGATCCGCGGGAAGGCGACATCGCGGGCCCCGATCTGCAGCGGAATCATGTAGTTGGCGAAGGCGGCGGCCATCGGCATGGCGAAGAGGAACACCATCGTGGTCCCGTGCATGGTGAACATCTGGTTGTAGAGCTCAGCGGACAGGATCGTGCCCTCAGGCCCGGCCAACTGCGCACGGATCAGCATCGCTTCGAGGCCGCCGATGACGAAGAACACCATCGCCGTGACGCCGTACATGATGCCGATCTTCTTGTGATCGACGGTGAACAGCCAGGACTGCCAGCCGGTGGACTGCACCGGACGTCGGAACACCCCGAGGGTGGTCTGGGGTGTGACCGGCAGGGTTGCGACTCCCGAGGGGGAGGTCGCAACGGTGTCGGTGGGACGTTCGATAATGGCCATATCAGCTCACTTCCGCTCGAGCAGGTAGGCGATCAGGGCATCGATCTGGTCCTCGTTGAGGCCGAGGTTCGGCATCCCGCGGACCTTGCCGTCGGTGGGCTCGAGTTGATCGGGTTCGGTGTACATCGGCTTCATCTCAGGAGCATTGCGCAACCAACCGCGCAGGTCGATCTCGTTCAGGCACTCAGGGGTGATGCCCTCGAGATAACGACTGCCGAACTCGGCTGACGGTGCCTCCCAGACATCGGCCCAACATGCGGTGTTCGCGAGGTTGTAGGTACCGCCGGCGAACGTCGACCGGGTCATCAGGTTGGTCAGATTCGGTGCCGCACCGGAGTACACAAACTGCTCGGGCGCCGAGATGACCGGATCGCCGGTGATCGGATCGGTGAGGCCGTCCACCTGATGGCAGCGGGCACATTGCTGGATGAACAGCGTCTCGCCGAGGCCGGCCAAGGTGTCCGCGGCGGGGGCCTCATAGGGGGTGAGCTGGCCATCGAGCCATGCCTGGAAATCCACCGGGTCGAGTGCGACGACCTCCATGCGCATATTCGCGTGCGACAGACCGCAGAACTCGGCGCACTGGCCGGCATAGATTCCGGGTTCGTCGGCCTGCATGCGCAAATAGTGGACACGACCTGGCACCATGTCGCGCTTCCCGTTGAGGCGTGGCACCCAATAGCTGTGGATCACATCGCGGCTGGTGCCACGGATCAGCACATTGGTATCGGTCGGGATCACCAACTGGCTGGTGACGAAGGGCAGTGCCTCACCACCGCTGGGCGCATAGCCACAGATCGTGCCGTCATCGGAGACCGGATAGTCGTATTCCCACCACCACTGCTGGCCGGCGGTGTTGACCACGCACTCGGTGTCATCGGAATTGGCGAGCGCGAACACCGTCGAGACCGTCGGCACCGCGATGAACACCAAGATGAGCGCCGGCAACAGCGTCAAGATGATCTCGAGCGATGCCTTGCCGTGGGTCTGCTCTGGGATCGGCTGGCCCTGATCGCGGTAGCGCACGACGACGAAGGCGATGATCGCCATGACGAGGATGCCGACCGCGATGGCGATCGCGAAGACCGGGACCTGCAGATCATTGATCCTGCCCGAGTTGGCGCCGCGAGGATCGAAGATGTCCTGGGGCGCATTGCGGGCACATCCGCCCAACAGACCGGCCCCGACGAGCACACCGGCGGCGAGACCGAGACGACGGCCCCGACTCGAACGGGAACGGGAGGAGACCGCTGAGGATCGCACGGACCCAACGCTAGCGAACCGCTCCTTCGGGCGCATGCTCGTTCGATCGTGATTTCCGCCCGGTCCGACCGAGTCGTTGGAGCCGCTCACGGCACGACCACCTCGACATCCGCCCCATCGACACCGGGCACCTCGAAGCGATACCCACCGTCGACGGCGAATGAGGGCTTGTCGAAGTACAGCGTCATCAACTGCACACCGCCGGGCTCGACGAGTGCCGTGCAGACCTCGCGTGCACCGACATCGGGATCTGAGGACTCGATCTCGATCTTGAGCCGGCGTTCCTCATCGGAATCATTGCGGAACAGCACATTGTTCGGGTTCGCTCGGTGCAGGGTGACACGTGATTCAGAATCGTTGAATCCGGGGACGTCGACGCGCAGTACCTCATCGGCACCGAGGGTGACCGTGGCGGCTTGGTTGGACTTGGCGCCGACGGTCTGGGAGTAGAGCTTGTCGGCCCCGGTGGCCTCGACGCCGCAGCGGCCCTGGAATCCGAGATCGGCGGTGGTCTCGATGACTTTGAGATCGCGCTCACCGTTCAACGCCGACACCGCTCCACCCACCACGAGCAGTGCCGCACCGACGGCGATGGCGCCCATGAACGACCGCCTCGGGACGCGCTCGCGTTGCACGAAGTAGGTGGCCACCGCGACCACGATCGATGCTGCGACACCGAATGCGACGATGGAGCCGGTCTTGGATGTCGTGAGCATCACCCGGCTGAAGCCGTACACCACGACTGCGGCGGTGATCGCGGCGAGCACCGGGACCTCGAGCGGGCCGATCATGCGGGTACGGATCTCGGCGTTGTACTCAGTTGAGGCCGAGGAGCGCTCCGAGAAGGCCTGGACCATCCACTCGAGCACACCGGCGAGGGCCACGACGATGCCCAAGATGACCACGACCGGATAGGTGACGAGGCCGACGGCCACCATCGCGACACCGACTGTCGACACGAGCGGCCACGGACTCATCGTCGGTGCCACCTGTGCTGCGGCCAGGTCCTCCTCAGCGGTGCCCACCGCCGCATTGGCATCACGGGCATACAGCACGATCCCGCTCAACAGTGCCAGTGCCACCGTCGCGAAGACCATCCCGATGGTGCCGAGGGCACCTTCGGTGAGCGTGCCGTAGACCACGGTCACGACCGCTGAGAGCACGGTGGCGCCGATGAGGAGTTTGGAACCGGTGGGGAACATATGGATCAGATCTCGTTGCTCGAAGCTGGAAGTCTTGGAAGGGTCGGG
>SKFX01000245.1 GCA_007117775.1 Ilumatobacteraceae bacterium | reverse complement strand
GATCCCCGATGCCGTCGACGGCCTCGTCGAGGTCGATGAGGCGCTGCTGACCGGCGAGTTGCCGCCGTTGCCGCCGGATCCGAGCCGTCCGATCCCGCGCCGTCGGCCGGTGCGGTTCTCGTTGCGGATCGTGCTCTTGGCTGCCGTCATCTATTTCATCGTGCTGCCCCAGATCCCCGGATTCCGCCAGGCGGCGAGCGATCTTTCGCGGGTCCAGCCGGCATTGCTGGTGGTCGGCATGGTGCTGGTGCTGTCATCGATCGCGTGCTACTCGGGTTTGACGCGCGCTGCCCTCGGTGATGCTGCGAGCCAGGTCTCGCACTGGCGGATGTTCCGCATCCAGCTCAGCACCCGGGCGCTGGCCAATATCGTGCCGGGAGGCTCGGCGGCCGGATCGGCACTGGGCTATCGACTGCTGACGCTGTCGGGGGTGCGTGGCTCTGATGCCGGGTTCGCGCTGGCCACGGCCGGCCTCGGTTCGGCGATCACCTTGAACATGGTCTTCTGGCTGGGTCTGTTGATCTCGATCCCGATCCGTGGTGTCAACGCGCTGTATGTGCTCGGGGCGGTCGCCGGGGTGCTGATCATGGGGATCGCGGCGCTGTTGGTGGTGGGCCTCATCGACGGTAACGGCCGATCCGAACGCGCCATCCGCTGGGTGGCGCGACGGTTGCGTCTCAATGAGGACCGTGCCGCGCGGGTGCTGCGCGAACTCGGTGAGCGCGTCGAGGATCTCGTCAGGGACCGTTCGCTGCTCAAGCGGGTCATTGGCTGGTCGTTGGCGCAGTGGATGCTCGATATGGCGGCGCTGTGGGTGTTCATCCGGGCCTTCGGGGCGACGTTGGATCTCGATGCGCTGATCGTGGTGTTCGGCCTCGCGAACATCTTGGCGGCAATCCCGATCACACCCGGTGGTCTCGGCATCGTCGAAGGTGTCTACATCACCACCCTCGTCGGTTTCGGCCTGCCGAGGCGCTCGGCGACGCTCGGTGTCGCCTCGTATCGGATCGCACAGTACTTCTTCCCGATCGTGCTCGGTGGTCTGATGTATCTGTCATTGCGGGTCGGTCCGTGGAGTATCGAACGACGCGACCGGCTCCTGCGTCTGCGCGAACTCGCCGAGGCCGACCCGACCGAGAGCCGCGTCGACTTCATCTTGCGTTTCCGTCGGGAGAAGATCAAAGCGGCGCCGCCCACTAACGTCGACAGATATGAGCGAGACGACTGATCCCAACGCTGCTGGCGGTCCTGAGCACAGCGCCGGTGACGCCACGGCGCACGAACGTCCCTTCGGGCGGTGTCTCGAGGACTTCGTGGTCGGCGATGTTTATCGGCATTGGCCGGGCAAGACGATCACCGAATACGACGACCATCTGTTCTGCATGATCACGATGAACCACCATCCGCTGCACACCAACGACTGGTTCGCCGCCGACAGCGTGCAGGGCCGCAATGTCGTGGTCGGCAATCTCGTGTACTCGCTGGTGTTGGGTATGAGCGTGCCCGATGTCTCCGGAGCCGCGATCGCGAACCTCGAAGTCGAGACCCTCCAGCACAAGTTCCCGACCTTCCACGGTGACACCATCCACGCCGAGACCCGGGTGCTCGAGGTGAAGGAGTCGTCATCGAAGCCTGACCGCGGTGTGGTGACCGTCGAAACCAAAGGGTTCAACCAGGACGGCAACGAGGTCTGCTATTTCCGGCGCCGGGTGCTGATCTGGAAGCGCGAGCACGCCCCGGTGCGCCAGCGCCCCTATGACACCTCGACCGCCTGGGACTGAGTCCGCATCATCGGGCCGCGCTGATGCGGCCGAATATGAGGTCGATGTCGATCTCGATGCGGTCGTCGCCGAGGTGCTCGCCTGGGGTGGGCCGCGACTGCGTGATCTGCCGTGGCGCCATACCCGTGATCCATGGCGGGTCCTGGTGGCCGAGATCATGCTGCAACAGACCCAGGTGTCCCGTGTCATCGATCGCTGGGAGCGTTTCTGTGAGATCTATCCGACCCCGGCCGACTGTGCGGCGGCACCGCTCGGCGATGTGCTGCGGCTGTGGCAGGGACTCGGGTATCCGCGCCGGGCGCGCAATCTGCACCTGAGCGCAACACGTCTCGTCGACGATCACGGCGGTGAGGTCCCCGGTGATCTCGACGCGCTGCTGGCACTGCCCGGGATCGGGCCGTATACGGCGCGCGCCGTGTTGGTGTTCGCCTTCGAGCGCGATGAGGCGGTGGTGGACACCAATATCGCCCGGGTGCTGGCACGCCTGGTCGGCAGACGCCTGTCGCCCAAGGCCGCCCAGCAGCTCGCCGATGCCCTGGTACCCGCCGGTGACGGCTGGCTGTGGAACCAGTCGTTGATGGATCTCGGTGCGACGCGGTGTCGACCCCGGCCGGCCTGTGAGGCCTGTCCGCTCGCAGTGGTGTGCGCCTGGTGTGTGGCGGGTCACCCGGACCCGGATCCGGCGATCGGGTCAGCGGGGGTCGGTGGCCGCCAAGCACCGTTCGTCGGCAGTGACCGCCAGGCCCGCGGTGAGGTGCTGCGCGATCTCATGGTCTCGGCGCGGCCGAGTGAGCGCTATCGCCCTGAGATCGTCGCGTCGTTGATCACCGACGGCCTCGTGGTCGCCGATGATGCCGGTGTGATCAGCCTGCCGTGACCGCAGCGATGATCGCCTCGAAGGCCTCATCGGCATAGGCCCGCATCTCATCGTCGGTGCGGTCCTGGATCGGATGTGGGGTGAAGACGCGCGCCATTGCTGAATAGCCGAGCGAACGCGACTGCACCTCGGCTGCGCCGATGAACTCATCGGACGCGATGAACACACCGGGGAGGCCGCGTAGTTCCAGATCGCTGATGTCGTGCACACTGCACGACGTGCAGCTGCCTCAATCGGCGAGCGCTTCGATCACCACCTGGCATTCGGTGGCGATCTCATGGCGCAGATCCACGGGGGCCGGTTTCGCGAAGGTCGGCTTGGCATAACGTTTGACCATCGCACCGATGCCGATCAGGCGTTCTTCGATGCGGTCCAAGAAGACGTTGCCGCGCGGTTTGGAGATATCGAGCAGCGCGACGGTGAGACCTTCCAGGCTCGCCGGTCGCGCCAGTCGGGCGCGCTCAGCGACACTGCGCTCAGCACTCGGATCCAAGATCACCCGGGCGGTCATCGCGAACTCTCCATCGGTATCAGTATTCCACGACTCGGGTCACCGGCGTGGACCCGAGGTCCCCGTTCACCCAACCGGCGATGATGGACGAGAACAGTCCGGCGCCGCCGCCGGCATAGGCGAGCATCAGCCCACCGGGACGGAACTTCGGGATCGTGTGCTCGGCGAAGGCCTCGGGGAGTCCCTCGGCGATCCCGCCGGCACCGCGCACCATCTCAGCACCCGGGATCTGCAGACGCTGGTCTACCTCGGCGATGATCCGATCGCGATCCCAGCCGGACTCGGCGAACACCCGGGCGTGTTCAGGCCCGATCACCACCACCGCATCGAAGGCCATCGCCAGCTTCGGATGGTGCACGGTGCGCAGGTTGACCGCGAGCGACGCCGCCAGGCTCTCGGGATCGCGCGATAACTGATCCACGACACAGCGCGGTCCCTCACCGGCGAACACCGTCAGCGCATCGACACCGTCTGGGGCGCCGCGGCTCGCGGCCAGCGTGCCGATCGGGGACTCGGCGTCGTTCTCGGCGAAACAGAACGACAGCTTGCCCGGATTGCCGTGGGTGCCGCGGTCCACCTCACCGGGGCGGCCGCCACCGATATTGCGGATCACCAACTGCAGGGCGCGTCCGATGGTCGAATTCGCCCGATTCCCCTGGCCGAGGGCGTTGACACCTGAGTTCATGGCGATGGCGCGTGTTCCGGGTCCCGAACAGATGATCACCGGGCCGACGGGCATCGTGGTGGCCAGCACCCCGTGCATGTTGAACTGGTCATTGCAGACCGCTTCGACCGCGGTGATCACCCACGGCAGATATTCGGGCAGGCAGCCGGCCATGGTCGCCGCGATGGCGATCTTCTCGACG
>SKFX01000208.1 GCA_007117775.1 Ilumatobacteraceae bacterium | reverse complement strand
TCGGCGGCACGGTGGCCGAACTCGAGCATCGCGTCGGGACTGCGATGGGCTGAGACCACCTGGGCGCGCGCCGCCACACCGAAGGCCGCGAGGGTGTCGAGTGCGGGCTGCACCGTGGCGAGATCGGAGTCCGATCCCATCACCACCGCAACGCGGATCGGCGCTGATCCCGATGCTGCGGCACTCATGACGGCCTCCCGATCAGGCTGGCACCGAGCGCCTCGACAACCCGCCACGCCCGCGCCGAGGTCTCGGTGCCGAGCGACGTTCGGGCAGAGGAGCTGGTCGGCGGTGTTGCACACACGGTCACATGTCCCACCTTACGTTCGGGTCGCACCTGCTTCGCGTACAGGTGCAGATGTGCACCCGGATCGACGCTGAGACCATCGCCGATCCGTCGGCGGGGATCGGTCGCATCATCGGCACCGATCAGGTTCACCATCGTCGCTTCGTCCACCACGGTGCCGGTCGGGCCGAGCGGTAGGCCGGCCACGGCGCGCAGATGGTTCTCGAACTGGCTGGTGGCGGCGGCCTCGATGGTGAGATGGCCCGAGTTATGCGGTCGCGCCGCCAATTCGTTCAACAGCAGACGGCCCTGCGATACGAACAGTTCGACGGCCAGCAAGCCGACCACATCGACGGCGACAGCGGCCCGCTCGGCGATCGTGCGGGCCTCGGCGATGAGCGTGTCGTCGAGGCCGGCCGGTAGGCGCACCTCACGGCATTGGCCGTCGGCCTGGACGGTCAGCACCGGCTCATAGGTGCACATCGCTCCATGCCGATCGCGGACCACCACCACGGCCAGTTCGGCATCGAGGGGGACCAGGTCCTCGACCAGTACCGCCGGGGCGTGTTCGGCGAGGCGCTCACCGGCCACCAGGGCCTGCTCGGTGGTCTCGGCAGCCGATCCGGCCGGGGGGATCAACACCACACCGCGGCCGTCATATCCGCCGGTGGTCGCCTTGAGCACCACGCCCGCACCGGCACCGGTGCGCGATTCGATCGCCGATGCCAACGCGTCGGGGTCGCGCACGACGTTCCAGCGCGGTGCGGCGATGCCCGCCTCGGTCGTCGCCCGGCGCATCTCGGCCTTGTCGATGACGCGCGCCAGGGTCGCCGGACCGGGGGCGAAGCGGACCCCTGATGCCTCCATTTCGGTGAGGGTCGCGAGATCGACCAGTTCGTGTTCGAAGGTGATCACATCGACGACCGCTGCGAGGGTCTGCAGTTCGGCTGCGGTGGGTCGAGCGCTGCCGAGGTGGAACGCCCCGCCGGCGAGTGCCACCGGATCGCTCGGATCGGCACCGAGGTAGACGCAGTCGACACCGAGTCCGATGGCTGCCTGGTGCAGCATCTGGGCCAACTGGCCACCACCGACCACGCCGACGCGTGCCGTGGTCGTGGAGGTACCGGTGTTCACCGGCGGTGGTGGGTTGGTCCCAGACATCGCCCGCCACGGTACTGCGATCCGGCCCCGGGGTGGTGCTGGAGTCGCTCCATGGTCGTTTTTCGGCCGACTGCGCTGGTGTGGGGCCCACCAGCGCATAAGGTTCGCGTCGTGGGACGAGTCGTGGTCCTCGCATCGGGGACAGGAACCAATCTGGCGGCGATCATCGAGGCCTGCGCGGACGGCCGACTCGCGGCTGAGGTGGTCGCGGTGGTGTCGGATCGTCCCGATGCGCCCGCCCTCGACCGGGCGCGCGATGCCGGGATCGATGCGATCGGTCTCGCGTTGCGCGATGGTGAGCGGCGCGGCGACTATGACACCCGGCTCGCTGACGTCGTCTCGGAGTATCGACCCGATGTCGTGGTATTGGCCGGATGGATGCGGATCCTGACGATGTCGTTCCTGATGCGCTTTGCGGACCAGGTCATCAACCTGCATCCGGCGCTGCCGGGAGAACTTCCCGGGGTGCGCGCCATCGATCGGGCCTGGGAGGAGTACATCGACTCTGAACGCGACCACACCGGGGTGATGGTCCATCTGGTCCCCGATGAGGGTGTCGACGATGGCCCGGTGCTCGGCACCGAGGTGGTGCCGATCCCCGACGGTGAGTCCTATGAGGTCTACGTCGCACGGATGCACGCCGCTGAGCACCGGGTGCTGGTGGCGGCGCTCGTCGAATGGTTCGCCAGCCGTTGATCACTCAGTCGCTGATCACTGGGCGTTCTCAGGCACAGGCACACGGCAGCGCACCACAGCGTGGGCAGCCGTTGCGGTAACGCTCGATCGCCTCGCCGAGGTCGATGTCCATCTGATTGGCGAGTGTCGCCAGCCAGGCGAGGACATCGCCGAATTCATGGAGTTGTTGTGAGCGGTCACCCTTTCTGATGGCCTGGGCGAGTTCACCGACCTCTTCAGCCAGCCACGCCACGCTGGCGGCCACGCCGCGGGGCCGGTCGCGGGCTGCGAAGGTGGCGTCGATGACCGCTTGGAGTTCGTCCAGGTCCATCGGCCGCGAAGGGTCCTGATCGGTGTCACCGTCCATGGCGCGAACCTAGCCACTGCGGTGGCTCGCAGCGGGTTCGGCCGCGTCGTTCACCTGCAGTTCACTTTGGTTACACCTGGCGTCCAGAACGGTGCTCTACGGTTCGATCTCGATGTTGCGACAACGCCGGTCTCCAGCCACTACCCATGTTCCATCCCGTGTTTCATCCCCGATGTCGGAAGGCAGTACCGTGGACCCATCGATGGCCGAACACCGCGACCACAGCGGTCTCTCCACCAGCACCAGTGACGTGAACGACTCCGGAATCACCAGCGCAATGTCCGACGAGCCCGCCATCACCGCGACCGATGACGCCGCCGACGAGACGGTGCCGGCCGGCCGGGCGGTGTTCTCGATCACGGACATGAAGGTCAAATACGGCGACTTCACGGCGGTGCGCGGGATCACCTTCGATATCCCCGAGAACGAGATCACCGCCCTGATCGGCCCGAGCGGATGCGGTAAGTCGACGGTGCTGCGTTCGCTGAACCGGATGAACGACCTGGTGCGCGGTGCCAAAGTCACCGGCGATGTGCGCTACCACGGCGAGGACATCTACGGCGAGGACATCGATCCCGTCGAGGTCCGGCGTCGGATCGGCATGGTGTTCCAGAAGCCGAACCCGTTCCCGAAGTCGATCTACGACAACGTCGCATTCGGGCCGCGCCTCAACGGCCAGCGCCGAGGACTCGATGACATCGTCGAGGAGTCGCTGCGCGGCGCCGCGCTGTGGGATGAGGTCAAGGACAAGCTGAAGAACAGCGGTCTGTCGCTGTCGGGCGGCCAGCAGCAGCGCCTCTGCATCGCTCGGGCGATCGCCGTGAACCCCGATGTGATCCTGATGGACGAACCCTGTTCGGCGCTCGATCCGATCGCGACGGCCGCGATCGAGGCGCTCATGCGCCAGCTGCGCGAGACCTACACGATCGTCATCGTGACCCACAACATGCAGCAGGCGGCCCGCGTCTCTGACCGCACCGCATTCTTCACGGTGAACATCGACGATGAGATCGGTGAGCGGACCGGTGAGCTGGTCGAGTACGACCGCTCCGAGGTCATCTTCACCCGGCCATCGGACCAGCGCACCGAGAACTACGTCTCGGGCCGGTTCGGCTGAGTCCGACGACGTCTGAGCAGTTCACCAGTTGTTCACCGCCGTGTCGCCTGCTGGACCGACGTCGTCAATCTGGTGAGCATCTCGGTGCCCTACGGTGCGCCACGACATACCTGCACTATCCCTGAAACTGCCTCCCGAAAGGAAGCGTGAACATGAAACGATGGAAGACCCCGGTGGCCGCATTCGCCGCTGTGACCCTGATCGTTGCCGCCTGTGGCGGCGACGACAACGGCGATTCCGCCGACACCACCGCAGCTCCTGATACCACCGCTGCTGGTGGCGATGAGACCCCCGAGACCACCGCAGCGCCCGAGCCCGCTCCCGAGCCGGCCGCCGATCTCGCCGGCACGCTCAGCGGTGCCGGAGCGACGTTCCCCAATCCGGTGTTCCAGGAGTGGGCGTTCGACTACAACGCCGATGTCCAGTCCGG
>SKFX01000222.1 GCA_007117775.1 Ilumatobacteraceae bacterium | reverse complement strand
TCGATGGCGATGAAGTCGACATGGTTGACCGTGCGGCGGACCGGGTGGCGCTGGATCTCCTTGACGATCGCTGGGCGCACCTCGCCGTTCACGCTGAGATCGAGGATCGTGTTCAACCCGGCGGGGCCCGACAGTGCCGCGCGCAGTTCGCGGCGGTCCACGGTGATCGAGATCGGCTCCATCCCGAGGCCGTACAGCACGGCCGGGATCTTGTCGGTGGCGCGCAGACGACGTGATGCAGCGCTGCCGGTCTCACGGCCGGCTTCGGCGACGAGCAGGGTGTCAGACATGATGTTCAGCCTCTGGTTCGATCAGTGGTGCCGATCGGTTGGATCGGCGCTGGGGCCCGTGAATGGACCGATCGTGCAGGCTAGCGGCGCCGAATCGAAACTGAACCCGCTCAGGAGAGGTTCTCGCCGTCGAAGATATCGCTCACACTGGTGTCGTCGAAGACCGCCGAGAGCGCCTCGGCGATGATCTCAGCCACCGAGAGCACTTCGATCTGGGGGATCCGTTTCTCCGCGGGCAGTGGCAGGGTGTTGGTCAAGATCACCCGTTCGATGGGGCCGTTCTTGAGCCGGTCGATGGCCGGGCCGGAGAGCACACCATGGGTGGCCATCGCCCAGACCTCGGTGGCACCGCGCTCAAGGAGGATCTCAGCAGCCGAGATGATGGTGCCGCCGGTGTCGATCATGTCGTCGGTGAGCACACACAGCCGTCCTTCGACATCGCCGATGACCTCCATGGCCTCGGCGGTGTTGGTCATGCCCTTGGGTCGACGTTTGTACACGAAGGCCAGGCCGGCATCGCGGTCGCCGAGATGCTGTGCCATACGCTGAGCGACCCGGATACGGCCGGCATCGGGAGACACGATGACGGGCTGCTGGGGGGCCTGTTCGCGGATATAGCGCTCCAGCACCGGTGTCGCAGTGAGGTGATCCACCGGGCCGTCGAAGAAGCCTTGGATCTGGCCTGAGTGCAGGTCGATGGAGATCATGCGCTTGACCCCAGCCGCGCGGAACAGATCGGCGATGAGGCGGGCGGTGATCGGCTCACGGCCCTCTGCCTTGCGGTCCTGGCGCGCATATCCGTAGAACGGGCAGACCGCGGTGATCCGCTTGGCCGAAGCGCGGTGCGCGGCATCGCACATGATCAGCTGTTCCATGATCGAGTCGTTCACCGAGCGGCCGTTGACGCCGAAATGGGTCTGCATGATGAACACATCTGAGCCGCGAATGCTCTCGGTATAGCGGGGGCGCACCTCGCCGTTGGCGAACTCGACCAGATTGACGTCGCCGAGTTTCACCCCCAGATGGCTCGCCACTTCGGTTGCGAGTTCGGGGTGGGTGCGTCCCGAATACAGCGCCAGCCGCTTCGTGGTGACTTTCTCCATGGTGCCTGCGGTGCCTCTCGGTCGGTGGTGGGTGTTGCGGCGATTCCAGACCCGCGACCCGACATCGGTGCGGCGAGTCGGCGGAGTGGCTCACGGTCAGTGTAGGACGCGACGCACTCGCAACCCGAAGCCCGGTGTCAGCGGCCCGGGATCACCAGCCCGGGACCAGACCTCAGGTGGCTGAAGTCGGGTCGCTGCCGGGCGGCAGATGCGTGAACGGGGCCACTCGGGTGCCAGAGCGGACCTCGGCGTCATCTCCGACGCAGTGCTCGATGGTGACATCGTCTCCCACCACACAGTCGCGCAGGCGCACGTTGGGGCCGATCTCACAGCCGTCACCAACCACGGTGGTGCCCTGAAGCACGGTGCCCGGATACAACGTTGTGTCACGGCCGATCTTGACGTCCACATCGATGAAGGTCTGGCGCGGGTCGAGCATCGTGACGCCATTGAGCAACCAGTGCCGGTTGGTGCGCGAGCGCAGTTCGCGCTCGGCGAGGGCCAGTTGCCAACGGTCGTTGACGCCTTGGGTCTCGTGCTGATCGACATCGAGTACGCCGATGCGGTGGCCCATGGCGGCGAGTTGGCCGATCACATCGGTGAGGTAGAACTCTCCCGAGGCGTTATCGGCGCGCAGATTCCGGAGTGCCGGGCCGAGGGTTTCGCGACGGAACGCGTACATCCCGCAGTTGCCGACGGTGATGGCGAGTTCAGAGGTGCTGGCATCGCGCTGTTCCACGATGCGCACCACCCGACCGTCGCGGTCGCGGATCACCCGGCCGTAGCCGGTCGGGTCGTCCATGGTGCTGACGATCATCGTTGCGGCGTTGTCGTTGGCGGTGTGGGTGGCCACCAGCTCATCGAGGGTTTCGGCGCGCAACAGCGGAGCGTCGCCGGGGAGCACCACCACGATCGAATCGTCATAGTCGTCGCCCTCGAGCGCTCCCATCCCCACCGAGGCGGCATCACCGGTGCCGAGTTGGTTGAACTGTTCGACGAACACCGTGTTCGACCACGGTGGTGCCTCATCGAGCACCTGTTTGGTGACCTGTTCGGCGCCATGGCCGACGACGACCACGGTCTGTCGGGGCTGCAGCAACTCGAGGGCGTGGATGACGTGGAGCACCATCGAGCGTCCGCAGATGCGATGCAATGGCTTGGGTCGGTCCGAACGCATCCGGGTTCCTTGACCCGCCGCCAGGACGATCGCCGACACGGTCATGGGCGGTGGCTCCCGAGACGACCGACCCCCGCACCACCTGCGTGTGCGCTGTCGATGTGCCCGAGCTCCGGGGAGAGGACTCGAACCCCTATAAACGGCACCAAAAACCGCTGTCCTACCATTGAACGACCCCGGAACGTCATCGTCGACCACCCACCATGGCTGTTCGGCGACGACATATCACACACGGTAGCGCTCGAACGCCTTTTCGTGAACTCCCGATATCATTCGGGGTCTTATGGGTTCGCTGGTCAAGAAGCGCCGCAAGCGCATGCGCAAGAAGAAGCACAAGAAGATGCTGCGCCGGACGCGCCACCAGCGTCGCAAGTAGTCCTCGTCATCCAGGCGGACAGACCCGGTCGGTGGTGTTCACCACGAGCACGGTAGCGCCTTCGTCGCGCAGGGTCCCGAGCGAGGTTTCGTGGTCGCCGTCGACGAACCACGTTGACCCGCTGCCTGCGAGTCGTGGCTGCACACTGAGGCCTTCGATCATGTCGCGCCATTCGCCGAGGCGCCCATCGACGCTGAGCGCTGCGGGTTCGAGGTCGTTGAGATGGCCCATCGGACCCCCGAGCGCGTCCCAGGCCCGGTACACCTCCGGCGTGCTCATGGCGAACGGGGGCATCACCAGGGTGAAGGTCCGCTCCAGGTGGTCGAGTACCTCGATCTGTTCTCCGATCCCGGTGACACGCGCCCGGCCGCCGCACAGACAGAACGGCACATCGGCACCGAGGCCTGCTGCGGCAACCGGATCGAGCGCTCCGGCCCAGCGCAGGATCGCAGCGGCATCGCTCGAACCACCGCCGAGGCCACCACCGTGCGGGATGTTCTTGATGAGGCGGATATGGGCCCGGCGCCCGACGAGTTCCAGGGCGCGAGCCACAAGATTGTCGCCGTCCACGCTGAGACCGGTCGCGTATGGGCCATCGATGTCGAGGCCGTCGCCGTGGGGGGTGAGTTCGATGATGTCGGCGAGATCCAGGCTGACCATCTCGGCCTCGATCAGGTGATATCCATCGGCGCGGGTGCCCGTCACTGCGAGCGAGACGGTCAGCTTGGCCCAAGCATGCAGTCGGATCATATGAGGGCGTGCTGCATCCTCTGGGCTGTCTTCGTCTCGGTCGGGGTCCATCTCGGCCATGATGTCACGCCGCTCCATCGCACCCGGTTGTCACGGCTGATCGCCACAGCATTGCATCGCTCAGGGCATCGCCTCGGGGGAGCGGTGGGCCAACCACGCGTTCGCGAGCGCATACCAGGCCGCCAGATCGAGATCCTGGGGTCGTTGGGTCGGATCGATCCCAGCTGCCGCGAAGATCGAGTCGTCGACGATGCCGGCGAGTGAGCGTCGCAGCATTTTGCGCCGCTGGTTGAAGGCACGGCGGACCAGATCGAACAGCGGTGCCGGTTCGGGCCAGTCCGGATCGATCCGGTGTCGTGCGATGCGCACCAGCGACGAATCGACACGGGGGCGCGGGATGAACACCGAGGCGGGGACATGGCCGACGATACGCGCGTCCGCCCAGTAGGCCACCTTGATCGAGATCGCTCCGTAGGCACTCGAGTGGACATCGGCGGTGAGGCGTTCGGCAACCTCGCGCTGGATCATCACCACGAAACGGTCGATCCACGGTGCGGTGTCGAGCAGATCGGCGATCAGCGGTGTGGCGATGTTGTAGGGGAGGTTCGCCACCACCGACACCGATCCCGGCGTGGTCCCGGTGTCGACTCGATCCTCGATCGGGTCGCGATAGTGCGCCGTCCAGTCACTGCTCCAGTCGAGTGCCATCGCATCGGCGTGGACAACGCGGATTCGACCGGGGGTGATCGCGGCAGCATCGACTCCGTCGGCGATCACCTCTCGCAGTGCTGCGGTGAGGCCGGCATCCACCTCGACGGCGGTGATATCGGCTCCGGTCTCAGCGAGCGCGAGGGTCAGTGAACCGAGTCCGGGGCCGATCTCGATCACCCGATCATCGGGGCCGATCTCGGCGAGGGCAGCGATCCGCCGAACGGTGTTGGGATCGGCGACGAAGTTCTGGCCGCGTTCGCGGCGCGGTGCGAGCCCGTGGGAATCGAGCAGTTCCCGGAGTCGCTGCGGCGAGTGGGTCACCAGTCGATCTGCACTGGGATCGGGGCCGCGTTGAGCTGTGCGATCTCCAAGAAGGCATCGGTGTGGATCACGACATCGGCATCGGTGCCGAACACCGCCACCCCGGCCCGACATTCGATCGATCGGCCATTGTTCGTGTTGGTGATCCGCACTTCGCGTCCATAGGGGACGTTGCGCACCGAGCAGATATCGGTGCTCGGGAGACTGGACCGGAATGACGCCCAACCCGTCGTCGAGTCGGTGCGTGTCCGTGGCACGGCGATCACGAAGCGTCCCGGCTCGAGGGGTTCGGGCACGAGGTCCTCGATCGGTGCCATCGGAACCTCATCGCTCGAGACGAACGCTCCACCGAGGGTGCCCAGGGCATCGGTGGCCGATGAGACCTCACCGGGTCCCGGTTCGACGCTCACTCGTTCGGGGTCGTTGCCGCCGGCCCACCACAGCAGGGGGATCGCGGCGATCGACAAGGCGATGGCGACGATGAGGCCGAGCCGGCTGATCTTCATCGCTCAACCCACCAGGGCCGGGAAAGCCTGGCGCGCTCCGGTCGCGGTCTGTTGTGCCACCTGATCGATATCGAGATCCTTGATCGCCGCGACGGCGGCACCGACCTCGGCCACCCAGGCGGGTTGATTGGTCTTACCGCGATGCGGTACCGGCGCCAGATAGGGGCTGTCGGTCTCGAGCAGCATGCGATCGAGCGGACATCGCTCGGCTGCGGCGCGCACATCGGCGGCATTCGGGAACGACACGATGCCCGAGAAGCTGATCCACGCGCCGAGATCGAGCGCCCGTTCGAGTTCACCGGGCCCACCGGTGAAGCAGTGGAAGATGGTCCGCGTCGGCGCGCCGTGAGTGGCGAGCACCGCGAAGGTGTCGTCCCAGGCATCGCGGGTGTGGATCACGAGCGGCAGTACATACTCATGGGCCAGGTCGATCTGTTCGGCGAACGCCCGACGCTGGAGATCGCGCGGTGAATGCTCGTAGTAGTAGTCCAGTCCGGCCTCGCCGATCGCGGCGATCGAATCTGGGGCGTGGTCGGCGATGAGGTCTCGGATCGTGTCGACGCCCTGGCTGGCATCATGGGGGTGCAGGCCAATGGTGGCGTGGACACCGTCATGGGTCGTAGCCGCTTCGAGTGCGGCCAGCGAGGTGGCCCGGTCGCATCCGACGGTGATCATGGCATCGATCCCGGCAGCACGGGCGGCCTCGACCGCCGCGGCCGTCCCGCCCGGGATCCGCTCGTCATGCACATGGCAGTGGGTGTCGATCCACACAGGGGTCATCTCCCACGATGATAGGGATCTGGAACTGGCGACATAGGGCGGGTTCGGCACCGGCTCAGGTGATGCGCGGGAACAGCGGGTCACCCTTGGTGACGTTCACCCCACCGAGATAGCCGCCCCACTCGGTATCGGGCCCGATGCGCTGATCGGTGACCGCGCCGGTCATGCCGAGGCGTTCCCAGAGCACCTGTGCGGTGCCCGGCAGCGCCGGCGAGGCCAGGATCGTCACCAGGCGCAGCGCCTCGAGCGCGTCGCCCATGACCGCATCGACCGCGGCGCCGGGCTCCATCTTCCACGGCTCATGGGTCTCGAGATAGGAGTTCGCGGCGTGGATCAGGCTCCAGGTGGCCTCGAGCGCCCGATGCGGCGCCACCTCGTCCCAGCGCCTGGTGGTGTCTGCAACCACGGCGGTCGCGATCTCGGCCAGTGCACTGTCGGCTGATGGGGCTGGGCCCACCCCGCCGCATTTCTTGGCCACGACCGTGGCGACGCGCGCCGCCAGGTTGCCGAGGTTATTGGCCAGATCGGCGTTGTATCGGCCGACGAGGCCGTCATAACTGAAGTCACCGTCGTTGCCGTAGGCGGTATCGGCCAAGACGTAGTACCGGAAGCCGTCCACGCCCACGATGTCGACCAGATCGAGCGGGGTGACCACATTGCCCGATGACTTGGCCATCTTCTCGCCGTCGACCAGCAACCACCCGCCGACGGCCCAGCCGCGCGGCAACTCGACACCGGCCGACATCAACATGGCGGGCCAGTAGACACAGTGATGGCGGATGATGTCCTTACCGATCAGGTGGTAGTTCACTGGCCACCAGTCCTGATATCGGTCGGTCCCGTCACCGAAGCCCACCGCAGCGAGATAGTTCGTCAGGGCGTCGAACCAGACATATGCGACATGGGCTGGATCCCAGGGCAGCGGGATGCCCCAGGACAGGCTGGTGCGACTCACCGAGAAGTCGCGCAATCCGCTGCGGATCAGCCCGAGCGCCTCATTGGCCCGGAATTCGGGGACGATCGCATTCGGGTGCGTGCGGTAATGCTCCAAGAGCCGATCCTCGAACCGCGACAGCCTGAAGAAGTAGTTCTCCTCTTCGAAGTCGTCCACCGGTCGTTTGTGCACCGGGCACAGTGAGCCCTCGAGCAGCTCGTCTTCGGTGAAGTACTCCTCGCATGCCACGCAGTACTTGCCGCGGTAGGTATCGAGTTCGATATCGCCGGCGTCGTAGCAGCGCTGCAGCAGTTCGCGCACCGCGGCTCGATGGCGCTCCTCGGTGGTGCGGATGAAGTCGTCATTGGCGATATCGAGGCGCTGCCATGCATCCGCGAACTTCGGGGCGATCTGATCGGCGAAGTCCTTGGGGGCCAGACCAGCGGCATCGGCGGCCTGTTGGATCTTGAGACCGTGTTCATCGGTGCCGGTGAGGTACAGCACCTCATCGCCGAGCAGGCGATGCCAGCGACTGAGCGCATCGCCGACGATCGTGGTGTAGGCGTGGCCGAGGTGGGGTTCGGCGTTGACGTAATAGATCGGTGTCGTGGCGTAGAAACGACTCACGGCATCGAACGCTAACGCCGCGGCACCGCGCTCGGACGCTCATGGGGTCGGCGGATCGGATTCATCTCGTCGGCTCGACGTCGATCGCCCTAGGGTACGACCGTGACATCCACGCCTTGGCAGGGGCAATACAGGTGAGTGAGTTCGATCAGGCGACGGCGGTCACCGAGCGCACGCCGGCCGATGCGGTCATCGATGCGGTCATCGATGCGGTCTTCGATGCCACGGTGCATGAGGGTTGGGATATCGGTGGGCCAGCCAATGGCGGGTACCTGCTGGCCCTCGCAACGCGCGCCATGGCCACCGCAGCGCATCGACCACCGCTGACGGTGACCGCGCACTATCTGGCACCAGTCACCCCCGGCCCGATCGAGATCGTGGTCCGCGCCGTTCGATCCGGACGTCGGATGGCCACGCTGTCAGCGACGATGATCCGGGACCAGACCGCAGTGCTCGAGGTGCTCGGGACCTTCGCCGAACAGCGCGATGACGCAGTCGTGCTGTGCGATGCGACACCGCCGGATCTGGTGCCCTATGACCGCTGTGAGGTGCCAGTGATCCGCGATGATGCTGCGATCCCGGCACTGCAGCGGCGGCTCGCCGTGCGGCTGCGCGCCGGTGATGAGGGTTTCGCCTTCGGTCGGCCGACCGGTCGCGCCGAAATCGCCGGATGGTTCGCGTTCGCCGATGGCTCGGCGATCGACGCCATCGGCCTGATGCTCGTCGCCGATGCGTTCGCTCCGCCGATCTTCAACTCCGGTCTCGCCATGGGTTGGGTGCCGACGGTGGAGTTGACCGTGCACGTGCGAGCCGAACCGGAGCCCGGACCCTTGGCCTGTGTGTTCGGTTCACGGTTCATCCAGGGCGGACTACTCGAAGAGGACGGTGAGATCTGGGACACCGCCGGCCGGCTGGTGGCCCAGAGCCGTCAACTGGCGCTCATCCCGAGGGCCTGAACCAGCGCGCATTGCGCTGGCGCGAGGAGGCGACCTTGGCGCCGATGGCGAAACTGCTCGCCGCGATCGCGGTGGTGGTGAGGCCGGCCAGTGTGCGGCGCGCCACTTGTTTGGTCTGTTGACGGAAATGGACCACCGGCCAGCCGTGACAGCGGGCATGGCGTTCGAGGCGCTTGTCGGGATTCACCACCACCGGATGTCCCACGGCCTCGAGCATCGGAAGATCGCTGGCCGAATCGCTGTAGGCGTAGCACTGGGACAGATCGAGTCCATCCCAGCGGGCCAGTTCGCCGAGCGCCACCACTTTGCCCTCGCCATAGCAGAACGGACCGACCAGTTCCCCGGTGTAGATCCCGTCATGGACCTCGGCGCGCGTCCCGATCCCTCCGGTCATCCCGAGTGACAGCGCGAGCGGCCCGACGATCTCTTGGGGTGCGGCCGAGACGATGAACGTTGAGCGGCCGGCCTGGCGGTGCAGGTCCAATAGGCGACGTGCCTCTGGGCGGATCCGATTCAACAGCACCGGGAGCACATGCTCGTTGAGCGCGGTGAGGTCGTCCTGGCGCTGGCCGGTGACGAAAGACAGCACCTGTTGGCGCGCCGCTTCGGTCGTGCCGTCTTTGGATCCGAAGAACTTGAAGGCGGTCGCTGCCAGGCCGGCTCTGATGAACGCGGTCGTTGGCAGCAGTCGCGCTGAGCGGGCTGCTGCGGCCAGAGTGAACGCCGAAGAACCGGCGATCAGGGTTCGGTCGAGGTCGAAGAACGCGGCGGACGGACCGCTCGAGGCAACCCCCATGTACTCACTCATCACCGCCCCCTGGAGCCGGTGCAGCCCCCGACGGCCCGATATCTCGTCGCTGGTCGTCGCTCGCCGTCATCGCCACAGCCAGAGCGTAGACATCGCGGCGGGTCACGCCGAGGCGCCCTGCGATCTCGCGGGCCGCGTCGCGGGTGCTGAGACCATCGTGCAGAGCCTGCGTCAACTCTGCTCGGATCGCGTCATCGTCGGGACGGCCGGGTTCGGGGGCACCGTCGAGGACGATCACGTACTCGCCGCGACCCTCGCCCACGTCGATGGTGCCGAGGTGGCCGTGGACGATCTCCTCGTGGAGTTTGGTCAGCTCGCGCGCCACCACCACGGCGCGATCGGCCCCACAGATCTCGGTGAGATCGCCGATGGTGCGCGCCACGCGCTGGGGGGATTCATAGATGATCGTGGTCCGCTCCTCGCGGGCGATCTCGGCCAGGCGCCTCTGGCGTTCGCCGCCGCGGCGCGGCAAGAACCCCTCGAAGACGAAGCGGTCTGGGGCCAGACCGCTGGCGACGAGCGCGGCGATGGCTGCGTTCGGTCCGGGTACCGGTGACACTCGATATCCGGCGGCGATGACGGCCCGCACCAGTCGATATCCGGGATCCGAGATCGCCGGGGTGCCAGCATCGCTGACGAGCGCGACCTCATCGCCGCGTTCGAGGGTCTTGAGCACGTCGGTGATCCGGTTCATCTCGGTGTGCTCATTGCAGACCACCATTGAGCCGCGGTGGCCGCCGAGATGGCTGAGCAGACGACCGGTCCGGCGGGTGTCCTCGCAGCAGATCAACTCGACGCGCGACAGGATCTCAGCGGCTCGCGGCGTCAGGTCGCCGAGGTTGCCGATCGGTGTGGCGACCAGATGCAGCGTCGCCGGGGTGGGGGACATCGCAGACGTCATGGCCGGGTCACCGTCATATCGGCTTCACCGCTGCGGCGGATTCGAGACAGGATCATCCACATCGCCGTCGGTGGTGTCATCGGTGCGGATCTCGATGATGTCGCCGACGCGCAGGCCCCAGCGGGCGAACGCGCCGGCCTCAGCCTCGAGCACCGTCGAGGCCTGCCAGGCCGGGATCCCGACCCGGTTGCGCTGCATATGCACCGTCTTGACGACACGGCCCTCATCGTCGAGATAAGCGACGTCGACGCTGAAGCGCATCCCGACGGTGTGGACCCATCGGCATGGCTGCAAGATGAGCGCTCCCTCGAAGTGATCGCGGCCGAGCAGGCCTCGCCGACGATCACAGCGTTGCTGGGCGATCTCCGCCGATGCGAGCACCCGCTCCTCACTCACCAACCACGGCACTCCTGCAGTGTGCCATGTCATGGCGCCCTGACAACCCGAGTCGAGGTGCCGAACATCCTCGGCGACCCGATTGCGCAGATGAGGCCCATATCGCCGCGATGCGAGTACCTCGCCGATCTGGGGTGCAGCGTGGCGTAGATTTGAGGTGTGAAGATGACTGGTTGTGACCTCAGCGCACGTAAGACAGCGCAGGGCCACACACGACGTTCCCCGTGGCGCGCGATGTCGATGGCAATCGCATCGGCGGTTGTGGCCGGTGCGCTCGTGGCGGCCAGTGCCTGCGGGCCAGATGACCCGGTCCAGGGCGCATCGCGCGACGCTGCGGTGATCGAACTCGTGATCCGCTCGGTGGTGCTCGACGGCACCGAAGTCGATCCCGACGGTGACCTGCCGCTCATCTATGTGGCACGGATGTCCGAACCGATCCCGATCGAAGCCCAAGCGGCAGTGGCCGCGGCGGTGCTCGATGAGGCCGTGGTCCGCTTCGCCGATGATGTGGTCGAGGCGATCGATGTCGAACTGGCCCGCGAGCCGGTCCTCGAGGAGGGCGAATTGCTGATCTTCGGCGAGATGCCCGAACGCGGCCGGACGATGACGTTCGTCGTGACCCGGTATCTCGATGCCAAAACCACCGAGGACGTCGAGTTCACGCTGTTGTGGTCCGCACCCGGTTGGGTCATCCAGCGCGTGGAGACGCTCTGATTCGCGTGGATCCGATCGCCATCAGCGTTCACTGATCCGACGCAGGTCCGCGATCAGGCGAGCGAGCGGATCGTCGTCGCTGCTGATCACCGGTGCCGTCAGTGCGTGATCATGCAGGCGGGCACGTAGGTCGTCGTCGATCTCCCAGCCAGCTGCAGCCCCCACCTGGATCGCTGCGGTGGCCTCGACGATGGCGAGATGGCGATGGGGGCTGTGGAGCCAGCGCTCGGCCGCCATGACATGCGCGCGCGCCACCTCGTCAGGGTCCAAGAGCGAGGCCTCGGCGCTCGCCAGAGACAGTTCGCGGGCGCGCTGCACCCGGCGCAGATACAGCACCGATGCGGGGATGAGGATCGCGATCAGCAACGCCAGGCTGGCTCGGGCCGTGACCGCGATCGCTGTCGCCGCCGCACCACCGACCACCCATGCCAATTGGTATTGGGTCTCAAAGCGCGAGAAGGCCTGCGCGTGCAGTGCGAGGGGTGCGTGTCGCTGCACCATCGAGTCGAAGCCCTGTCGGCCGAAGGTGGTCGCTGCGCCCATCATCGCCGAGACGAAGACGACCATGATGCGCGACCCACCCGCCGCGGCGACCCCAACAGCGACCGTGAGGCCCACCAGTGCGGCGGCGATGAGTCGATCCTCCCCGAAACGACGTCGCGCCAAGGGCGCGAAGACATTGCCGCCATACGCGCCGACACCGTAGGCGACGACGGCCAGGCCGTACATCCACGCCGGTTCGCTGGCACGGCGCAGCGCGAACGCGAGACCGAACACGAAGGCCCCGACGGCGAAGCGGATGACGGTGTAGGCCGTCGCCGAGATCGTGATCAGCGGCCGGTGCTCATTCTCGAACTCGGCCAAAAGCGATTCGGCGTCATCGGGTTCGGGATCGGTGCGACGCGGTCGAGGCAGGCGAGCCGCGATCGATGCCGCCACAACGAACAGTGCTGCGGCGACGTAGAGCGTCACCGCTGACGAGGTGCCAGCAGCCACACCGGCCGCGATCGCTCCACCGCTGCCGCCGACGAGGGTGGCGACGCGCGCGAGGCGCGAGTTCGCGGCGACCAGATCGGCCGGATCGTCGATCAGGCCCGGGATGAGCGCAGATTTGAGCACCCCCGAGGACTTGTTGGCCACCAACAGCGCGAGGGCGATGATGAAGAAGGCCACCGAGAACAGCGCCGAAGCCAATGCGATACACAGCGCGGCGCGAGTCAGGTAGATGATGACCGCGATCCAGCGGTGGCCGCGTCGGAAACGGTCGATGGTCGGGCCGATCAGCGGCGCGAGCACCGCGAACGGTGCCATGGTGACGATGAGATAGGTCAGCACCTGGACCCGCGATGCATCGGGGCTGACGCTGAAGAACAGCGATCCGGCGAGTGAGACGGTGATGAAGGCATCGCCGGCCGCGGCGATGGCATGGGCGCGGGTGAAACGCTGCAGCCCAGGCGTGGAGTAGGCCGGGGTCGCGAACCAGCGGGTGGTGAGCACAGACCTCACGGCCTCATCGTTGCCGATCCCGGACTCGACGCTGGACATTCCGGGGAATCGACATCAGACGTTGAAGCGGAACTCCATCACATCGCCGTCGCGGGCGATGTAGTCCTTGCCCTCACTGCGGACCTTGCCGAGTTCACGGGCCTTGTTCCATGACCCGATCTCGAGCAGTTCATCCCAAGCGATCGTCTCGGCGCGGATGAAGCCCCGTTGGAAGTCGGTGTGGATCCGTCCGGCACACTGGGGCGCGTTGGAGCCCTCGTAGAACGTCCACGCTCGGCTCTCTTTGTCCCCGGTGGTGAAGAAGGTGCGTAGGCCGAGCAGGTGGTAGGCACTGCGCACCATGCGGAACAGTGCCCCCTCGCCGAGTCCGAATCCCTCGAGCATCTCGGAGCGCTCGGCCGGGTCCTCGATCGCGGCGGCCTCGGCCTCGAGCTGCACGCACAGCCCGATCACCTCGACATTGCCACCGGCATCGTTGAACTCCGCTGCGACGCGGGCCTCGAGTTCGGGGATCTGGTCGAGTTCGTTCTCGCTGACGTTGACCACCGCCAGCACCCGGCGGTTGGTGAGCAGGAAATATGGTGTGAGCGCGTCGCGCACCTCATCGTTCAGCCCGGCGCGATACAGCGGTCGGCCGTCAGCGAGCGATGAGTGGGCGACCCGCAACGCCTCGAGGTCATCGCGCACCGTGGCATCGAGTTTGGCCTGACGCTCGAGGGTTCCGAGTCGCTTCTCGACGGTCTCGAGATCGGCGAGGGCCAGTTCGATCTCGACGACGCGCAGATGCTCGAGGGGATCGGACGGTCCGGGTACATCGTCATCGGCGAAGGCACGCAGGACGAACACGATCGCGTCGACCTCGCGGATATTGGCCAGGAAGCGATTCCCGAGGCCCTCTCCAGTCGAGGCGCCCTCGACGAGGCCACCGATATCGACGACCTCGACGGCGGCATGGATCACCTTCTTGGACGCCGACATCTCAGCGAGTCGATCGAGGCGGTCGTCGGGCACGCGGGCGACACCGATATTGGGGTCCTTGGTGGCGAACGCATACGGCGCCGCCAGCGCGCCACCACCGGTCAGCGCGTTGTAGAGCGAACTCTTGCCGGCATTGGGCAGGCCGACGAGGCCGAAACGTTCCATGAGGGGCCGAGGCTATCGGCCCGCGTCACCCGGTGGCTGAATCGTCGGCGTCCGCCTTGGCGATCTCGGCGCGCACCGCTTCCATATCGAGTTCGCGGACCTGACGCAGCAGATCGTCGAGCGCGTTCTTGGGTAGCGCGCCGGCCTGGGAGAACAGTTGGATCCCGTCTCGGAAGATCATCAGGGTCGGGATCGACATGATCTGCAGCGCTCCGGCGAGTTGCTGCTCGGTTTCGGTGTCCACCTTGGCGAAGGTGACGTCGGGATTCTCGTTCGAGGACTCCTCGAAGATCGGGCCGAACATCTTGCAGGGGCCGCACCATTCGGCCCAGAAGTCCACAAGGGTGATGCCGTCTGAGAGCACCGTCTCCTCGAAATTCTCCATCGTCAGATCCATCGTTGCCATGTCAAT
>SKFX01000240.1 GCA_007117775.1 Ilumatobacteraceae bacterium | reverse complement strand
CGATCAATTCGAGACCCAGATCGTCTGGATGCACGAGGAACCGATGCTGCCCGGACGGCCATATCTGCTGCGCATCGGCACCCAGACCGTCACCGCCACGATCGCTCAACCCAAATACCGCGTCGATGTCAACTCACTCGAGCATCTCGCTGCGACGACGCTGGAGTTGAACGAGATCGGAGTCTGCAATCTGGCCACCGACCGACCGGTGCCCTTCGATATCTACGGCGATCATCGCGAGACCGGCGGGTTCATCATCATCGATCGGATCTCACAGAACACCGTCGGTGCCGGGATGATCAACTTCGCGCTGCGCCGATCCCACAACATCCACTGGCAACACGTCGAAGTGGACAAACAGGCGCGCTCGGCGCGCAACGGCCACCGACCGGCGGTGGTCTGGTTCACCGGACTGTCAGGATCGGGCAAGTCGACGATCGCCGATCTGGTCGAATCCGAACTGCACCGCCGCGGGATCCACACCTATCTGCTCGATGGAGACAACATCCGCCACGGACTCAACCGGGATCTCGGCTTCACCGATGCCGACCGAGTCGAGAACATCCGCCGTATCGCCGAGGTCGCGGCGCTCATGGTCGACGCCGGCCTCGTGGTCTTGGCCTCGTTCATCTCGCCGTTCAGCGCCGAGCGCGCCATGGCGCGCGAACGCGTCGGCGACGGTGAGTTCTTCGAGGTCCACGTCGACGTACCTCTCGACATCGCCGAAGCCCGCGACCCCAAGGGCCTGTACGCCAAAGCACGTGCCGGCGAACTCGCGAACTTCACCGGTATCGACTCACCCTATGAGGCCCCCGAACACCCCGATCTGCATATCGACACCGAGGCGCTCGGCGCCGAGGCCGCCGCAACGGCCGTCGTGGAGCTGCTCACCCGAGCCGGAGTGCTCACCCGCGACTGATCACACCATCGATGCCACGTGTCATCTGAGTCGCAGTTGAGGATCGCGACGGCATCGCCCGGTCATCGGATCACCGCACCGAACCACCGCTGCGGCGGGCCATCGGACCGATCGAGGCTGGTCGATGGTGCAGTAGTCTCAGATGCCGTCACCATCTCGGTGACCATCTCCGCAACCTTCTCCGTAACCATGTCATTGATCTCGAGGTATCTGGCGCAGTGGACACGATGAACGATCCGACCAACGGTGAACCGTCACCGAACCAGCGTCCTCGCACCATCGCGCTCGCGGTGATCGCGGCGTCGGTGCTCTTTGCTGTCATCGCTGCGATCATCTTCACGATCTCGCGCGACGGCGACGCGACCCCCGACACCACCACCTCGACCACGACTTCGACCACCACCCCATCCACCACCACCACCACCGTCGCTCCGACGACCACGACGACCACGACCACCACGACCACGACCACCACGACGACCACGACCACCACCACGATTCCGCTCGACCCCGAACAGTTCCGGGTGGCGATCTGGCCATGGCTCGATGATCCGATCCGCTATGAGGATCCCGGTGCCGCTGCCGCCGGATTCGCCAGCGACTATCTCGGGATGGTCGATCCGCTCGTCGGCGAGTATCGCGGCGGCGATGGTCGCTCGGGCGAAGTGGACATCAGGTCCTTCGAAGGAGCCGAGCCGATGGTGGTCAACGTCCGCCAGCTCGCAGATCAGACATGGTGGGTCCTGTCGGCACAGTCACCCAACATCATCGTGGATCAGCCCCGACCCGGATCATCGTTGGGTGCCCCACTCGAGGTCGCCGGCCGTTCGGTCTCCTTCGACGGCACGATCGACGTGGTCGTGCGCATCGACAACCAACTCGTCCCACTGATCGAGAGTTTCGTGTTCGGCGGCGTGAGCCCCGGGGATCCGGAGAACTTCAGCGGAACCTTCGAATGGGTGCCCCCCACCGACGGTGACGGCGCGATCGCATTCATCTCACGCAGCCCCGATGACGGGCGCGTCATCGATGCAACCGTGCAGCGTCAGACGTTCGGCTGAAGCCGTCTCGAACGCGTCAACACCAACGTCGAGCCCACGACCAATGCGGCGGCGATCAGACCGGTGAACCAACCGACCCCGGCGATGCTCAACAACAAGATCGCGAGAGCGAACCCGCCGATGCCGACGAACTCGGGGTGATCGGCGACCAGTTCGCCCGCCGCTCGCACCGATGCACCCGATCCGCCCGAGCGCTGCCTCCATGCTGCCACCAGAGCGAAGGCCGCAATCGCCACGGTGAACAACGCCACCACATCGAGCATCGTGATCAGCCCGCGAGTCAGATCCCCGACCGAGATCGCCACCGCCACCACAGCACCGGGATTGGTGAACAACCCCGGTATCTCCGCAACGATGCCGTTGATCACCGCCCGAGCGATCAACATCGCCGCAGCCACCCCGGCTGCGAGCGCCCCGATCGCCAGCAACCGGCGGCGTGCCAACGCCACCGTCGCCACCCCCAAGATGATGACGCTCGCATAGATCACGAACGCTCCGCGCTTCGCGAGCGCGAGCACCGAGCGGCCGTTCTGGACCATCTGGGATGCCTCGGCCACCCGTTCGGATCGATAGACCACGATCTGGCCGAAATCATCGGGCAGATCCCGATCCAACACACGACTCAACACCACCCGCTGTTCGGCCGGATCATCATCCCAGTTCAATCGCGGCACTTCGAGCTCACCGACGAGGCCGCGCGCTTGGAGACCTCCGATGCTCTCGGTGACCAGGGGCAACAGGTTGATCGCGACCGAATCGCCCTCGACCGTCACCGACGGCGGCGGCTCTCCTCCTTCGAGCAGCCGCACGAACCCTTGGTGCGTGGCACGGCTCGCCTCGACGAGACCGGAACGAGCCGCCGGTGACGACACGATGCCATCGACCAGTTCGATCGTGAGTCCCCGCGCCGCACCGCGCAGCAACGGCGACAGGGGCGCCAACTCCTCGGGCAGGTTCGTTGCGACGAACGCATCGACATCGGCGATCTCGAGCACTCGTTCGGCGACCAATTCCGATAACGGCCGGGTCACCTCAGGCTCGGCGAGAGTCTGTTCGATGGTGGAGGCGAATTGATCCGAATCGAGCACCGTGGCACGCGCCCACCCGACGACGAGGGCAACGACCGCAGCGATGACGAACAGCACACCGGCCGCGATCGAGGCGATGGTGCGCAGCGGCAACGTCGACTGCGGGCGGTCGGTCGTCGGATCGCCGGTTGCAGGCGAAGGATCTAATGTCACGGCGAAACACTAGCGGTGCAGGCGATGGTGCCGCCTCGAACGATCGCCACAACCGGCGAAGCCGATCTCAGTCTGTTGTGATCGACGGCACGGCCCGTCTCACTCGTCGAGGTGCGCCTCGAGATCGTCGAGCAGACGACTCGCACCGAAGCGGAATCGCTCGGCAGTGACGCCGTCACGACCCCAAGCCGAATCGGCAAGATCGAGATATGCCATCGCATCGGACAGGGTCGCGATTCCCCCCGAGGCTTTGATGCCGACCGGCCGAGGCGACGAGGCCACAGCGTCGAGCATCGCGGCGACCGCCTCGGTGGTGGCCGATACCGGAGTCTTTCCCGTCGAGGTCTTGACGAAGTCTGCGCCGCAGCCGATCGCGAAGCGCGCCGCCGCCTCCACCTGCGATGTGGGCAGCTCACCGGTCTCGAGGATCACCTTGAGCACCGCTCCGCCAGCGGTGGTCAACTCCCGGGCCCTCGACAGCACCGCCGCGGCACGATCGGTATCGCCGGCCAACCAGGCCCGATACGCGAGCACCACATCGATCTCATCGGCCCCATCGGCCAGTGAACGCTCGATCATCACACCGGTCGCGAACGCTCGCTCGTCACCGGAGGGGAAATTGGCGACCGTGGCCACCCGGACTGACGAACCGGCGAGATGCCCCGATGCAAGAGCGACGAAATCAGGCCAGACGCAGACCGCCGCGCAGCCGACGCGCTCGGCGCGCCCACACAGCGCTTCGATATCGCTGGCCGAGCAACCATCGCTCAGATCGGTCAGATCGATCATCGAGATGATCCGATCGATGGATTCGTCTGCGATCACGCGCCCGACTGTACTCTTCGGGACGAATTCGGGGACGTG
>SKFX01000075.1 GCA_007117775.1 Ilumatobacteraceae bacterium | reverse complement strand
GCATCGTCGGGATGGGCGAACACCAGATGGTTGAGCAACTCGGCCGCCCAACGGTGATCACCCTCGCCGATGGCGCGCTCAGCCGCGGCCACGACAGCGTCGGCGCCGCCGGCGAGGTCGACATAACGCCGCGCTCGCTCGGTCTCGGGCAGCATCCACAGATGGGCCGGATTGCCGTCATACCAACTGAGATAACGCTGATAGACGGCCTTGACGTTGTGGACCAGATGGCCGTAGTACCCGGTCGTGTGGCCGTGGCCACAGAACTCGTCGGGCACCTCGAGATGCTCGGCGATCTCAGTGGGCGTCCAACCATGGTTCGCGTATCGCATCGTCTGGTCGTGCACCCAGCGATACAGATCGCGCTGCAGCACCAGGAAGCTGCGCAGATCGTCGCCGCCGAAACGCGGCCAGTGGTGTGATGCGATCAGGATCTCGGAGTGATCGGCGAACAGCTCGATCGCCTCATCGATATAGAACGACCAGTCGAGGGCATCGCGTACCTGTGCACCGCGGATCGGGATCAGATTGTGCATGGTATGGGTGCAGTTCTCGGCCATGCACAACAGGCCGAGGTCCGGGAAGTGGAAGTTCATCTCGGCGGGCGCCTCAGTGCCCGGTGTCAGCTGGAACACGATGCGCACACCGTCGATGACGAGTTCCTGGCCGGTCTCGACGATCTCTTCGGTCGGCGCAATCAGACCCGGGCGCCAGAACGGCACTGCGCGACCCAGCCCGCAGTCGACATGGCCGCGCGGACCGGGTGGTAGCAGTGGACCGAATTGATAGTGGGCGCGCCGGGCCATCGCGGGGCCGGCGATCACGTTCTCGCTGACGGCCTCAGCGAGGAAATGCTGCGGTGCGATGATCCGGCAGCGACCGGCGGCCACGGCCTCATCGGTCGTGACGCCGTGCACCCCACCGAAGTGGTCGACATGGGAGTGTGTGTAGAGGACCGCCACCACCTCACGCTCACCGAGTGTGGTGTTGGCCAGTTCCAGACAGGCCGCCGCACACGGTGCAGCGGTCAACGGATCGATCACGATCCATCCGGTGTCACCGGCGATGAAGGTGATATTCGACAGGTCATAGCCGCGGGCCTGCCAGACGCCATCTGTGACCTCGAACAGACCGTGGATACCGTTGAGGCGGGCCTGGCGCCACAGTCCGGGATGGACCGTGTCGGGGTGATCGATATGGTCATCGATGAATCCGTATCGGCTCTGGTCCCAGACCACGCCCACCTCGGTCTCGATCCTGCCGTTCGGGATCTGTGCGATCAGGCCGCGCGAGGCGCGTTCGAAATCAGCCGGGTCCAATTCACGCCCCGTCGCAGTGATGGCCCGGGTGCTCTCATCGGCAGGTTTGGGAGCGAGGTCGCTGGACATGCAGCGACGCTACCCGCACCCGGATCCGCGTTCAGACCTCAACGATCGCTGCACCGGCGCTGTCACCGGCGCGCACCGTGCGCTCGTGGCAGGTGAACACCACCACCTGGCGGCCGGACTGAGCAGCTCTGTGGAGCAGTTGGAACGCCTCGTGGGCGCGTGCATCATCGAGATGTACGAGCGGGTCATCGCAGATCAGCGGCACCGAGATCGACCGACGCTCACCATCATGTTCAGCCATGGCGATACGAAGCGCCAGATACAGCAGACTGCGCGCGCCGGTGGAGAGCTGTGAGGCCTGAATCGGCATCAGACCACGCTGTGCGACCACCACCTCAGGCCGATCGTCATCACTGGACCTGACCACCACCGCATCCCAGCCGGGGGCGACACTGCGCACCATCGCCTCGGTGGCCGAGATCAGCGCCGGCTGGTGCTCGCGTTCGTATTCATCGGCGACCGACTGCAAGATGTGCTTGGCGACTGCGGCGACGAGCGCCTCGGTTGCGAGTTCCTCGGAACGCTCCTCGAGCGATCCGCGCTCGATCGCGAGCGCAGCGAGTTGATCGACCCTGCCGAGAGAATCAAGTTGGTTCGACACCTCCCCGATCTCCTCGCTGATCCGATCGACATCGGCCGCCAATCCGGCGATCGTCTCGTCGATCTCGATGGCTCGGACTCTCAGTTCGGCCTCGGTCAGACCGCTGTCCAACAGTTCGGACAGGTGCTCGTCTCCGCCACGGCGAGCTGCGAGCTGGCCACTCAGTCGTGCGATCGAGTCCTCGAGCTGCCGGCGCGTCGACTGGAGGTCGTGCATCTCCTCGACACGTTCGACCAGATGGCTGGGGTTCCACTGCACGACCTCATCGGGCAGTGGACCGATCAACGCCGCATAGCGCTCGGTTGCGGCCTCGTGGGCAGCGCGGGCCCCGATGAACACGCCCCATGTCGACTGTGCCTCCCGGTAGGCGGGCAGGGCATCGTCGATCATCTCGGTCGGGATCGTCTCGGGGAGGCCGGCGATCGCCAATGCGGCGCTGAGTCGCTGCTGTACCTCCTCGAGGACCTGCAGGCCGGCGCGGTGGCGCTGCTCGAGTTCGGTGACACGACTGCGCCGGACGAGCACTTCACGATGGGCCGCGATGATGTGCTCGGTCGCCTCGAGTTGGGTCGATGCGACCTCGGGTGTCTCGGCATCGATCGGTACGGCGAATGCTGCCGCCGTCTGCAAGGTGCCGCGGCGCGACTCCTCGAGCGCATCGAGTGCGCGGCGGTGCTCACCCACCGCCTTTGTGGCAGTTTCCTGTTCTTGTCTGCATCGGTCGGCCAACGACATGATGCGCCTGGCAACCTCGGCCATCTCGGTGTGTTGCGCCTCAGAGTGGGGCTGGTCACGGCGGCCCGCCATCGCCAGGCCAACCACGAGAACCGCCACCAACCCGGCGATCGCCGCAATGGCCCACTGACCGAGGATCACCGCTGCGGCTGCGATTGCGGCCACCAACGCCGGCGACACCCACCACCAGCGACGCATCGGATCCGATCGATTCGACTGCGGCTGCGCGAACCAGGCCTCAGCGTGTCGGCCAGTCCCGAACGCATCCCACAATGAACGTGCGGCGGCGAGTTCGGACTCGGTGGACGCAGCGAGATCGGTGGCCCGGGCCGCTTCGGCGCGCAACTGTGCCACGTTCACGGCCTGGGTGCTCCATGTGGCGATCGCTGCGTTCAGCCTCGATCGCTCCGTCGTCTCAAGCTGCACGGCACCGAGATGGTCCACCGCCAGACCCGGCCGACGGGCAACGGCGCGGTCGAGCAGATCAGCCGCTTCGCGCTCGGTGCTGCGGGCGTCGTCGAGATCGGACTCGATCGCACCGAGATCGGCGCGCGCGCTGCGCAATGCGGTCGTCGCGGCACTGATCTCGACCATCTCAGCGTCACCGATCGAGAGGCCGGTGACCACGGACTCATCGAGACCGGCACGTCCGATCGCCGCACTGACCTGAGCGGTGGCCACCTCGAGCTGTCCGGTGCTCTCGGCCAACTCCCGGGCCGCCTCGGCGATGCTCGCCGGATCGGCGGCCACCGCGACCCAGGGCTCAGGCACGATACTGAGCGCCGCGAGTTCGGCCTCAGCGGCGCGCAGTCCGATGAGATCATCGTTCAACTCGATCGCCTTGCCCACGACATCGGCCTCGGCGCGCAGTCCACTGATCCGCGCCGCCAGCGCGGCCCGCTCGGCCTCGAGTTCATTGCGGCGCTGCTCGAAGTCGTGGTGCTCGACGGCAGTACCCGAGGCGGCGGCCGCGAGGGAACGGTTGTCCTCGATGAGCGCGGCGATCGTATGCACCGACTCGGCGTTCTGGCTGCGACGCGAACTGCGATCGGCGAGTTCGGTGTTCAACTGAGCGATCAGACTGGGCACATTGGTGCGGCCAGCCAGAGCGCCGAGAGCAACGCGCGAGAGTTCGTTCTCGACACCGTCGCCGTGATGCAGCTGCTCACCCCATAACCGGTAGATGGCGGCGAACACCTGTGGATCGATCCCCCCGAGACGCTCACGCCATTGCTCAGCGGTGAGCGCACCTGCGAGGTCGATCACCAGATCGCTCTCATTGGGTGCTCCCGACCTCGGGACCCGGAAGGTGCCGGTGGCCGTGACCGGGACGTCGCCGAGACGCAGTGACATCGTGCCGCCGATGCGTTCATC
>SKFX01000134.1 GCA_007117775.1 Ilumatobacteraceae bacterium | reverse complement strand
TCTGCGACATCTGCCTTCGATCGCCGCGCCATGGTCGAGCGACTCCGCGACGATGATTTCGACGTGGTCATCATCGGTGGCGGGGTGACGGGCGCCGGGGCAGCACTCGATGCCGCCAGCCGCGGCCTGCGCACCGCACTCATCGAGCGCGACGATCTGGCCAGCGGCACGTCATCGCGTAGTTCCAAACTCGTCCACGGTGGTCTGCGGTATCTGCAGAACGGCGAGATCCGACTCGTCTATGAGGCCTTGCACGAACGTCATCGACTCCTTCGCAACGCCCCCCATCTCGTGGCGCCCCTCCCGTTCCTGATCCCGGTGCTCAACCGCGATGGTGTGATCTCGCGTCGTGTCGCCCGCGCCCTCGGTGGGGCACTGTGGATGTACGACCTCACAGGTGGCTGGCGAATCGGTCACCGGCATCGTCGACTCGATCGTGCCGCCGTGCTCGAACAGGCCCCGACCCTGGACCCCGATCGGGTCGCTGGCGGCTACCTCTACTACGACGCCAGTGTGGACGATGCCCGCCTGACCCTCACCCTGGCGCGCTCGGCCGCCGATCACGGTGCCGTCGTGGTGACACGCTGTCGTGCCGAGTCGATGACGACCGGGCCCGATGAGAGCATCATCGGAGTCGCAGTGGCCGCCGATGACGGTGCGGGTTCCACCGAGCGGTTGGCGGTGACGGCGCGCTGTGTGGTGAGCGCGACCGGTGTATGGGCCGATGACATCCGCTCGATGACCGACCCCGACGCAGAATCACAGCTGCGTCCCGCACGCGGTGTCCACCTGACGATCCCTTGGGACCTGACCCGCAATGAGGCTGCAGTGGTCATCCCCGTGCCCGGTGACCGCCGCAGTCTGTTCGTGATCCCATGGGACCGCCGCGATGACGGCACCTACCGGTTCGCATATATCGGCACCACCGACACCGACCATGACGGCTCACTCGATGAACCGGGGTGCACAGCCGATGACATCGACTACGTGCTCCGGGCGCTCAACACGGCCTTCAACGCCCCGGACCGGCCCGGGTCGATCACTGAAGATGACATCACCGCGGTCTGGTCGGGCCTTCGTCCGCTGGTGCGTACCGCCGAGTCGTCTCGGACCGCAGACCTGTCGAGGCGCCACAGCCTGCATGCCACACCTGACGGCGTCATCACGATCTCAGGTGGCAAGCTGACCACCTATCGGGCGATGGCCGCCGACACCATCGATGCGGTCGTACGCCATCTCGGCGGCTCGAGATGGCGCCAGCGATGCCGGACACGACGTCTGGCTCTGCACGGCGCCCCCGATCGCCGTGCGACCCGTGACCGCCCGACCACCGGGCTGCAACGCCACCTCGTCGATCGCTATGGCACTGACGCCGCTGCACTCACCGCCCTCATCGAGGCCGATCCGACCCTGGCTGAACCGCTCATCGCGGGTCTCGGGTACGTGCGCGCCGAAGCGGTGTATGCGGTCACGGACGAGATGGCCATGGGCCTCAGCGATGTCCTCATCCGACGGACCCAGGCCCACTACCGAGACCGACAGGCCTGTGAGAACGCTGCGGAGGACATCGCTGCACTGATCGCTCCCCTGCTCGGCTGGGATGATGCCGCGATCGCGGACCAGGTGGCGCAGTACCGGTCGCTCTGCGAGGCCGAACGCCGGGCGGCAACGATCCGCACGACGGTGCCCGACACCATCGAGCATTCACACGCCACCGACCAAGAGGTGTCGACATGACCACCCCACCGCGACCGGTGTCACCGATCGAGTTGACCGGCACCGATACCTATCTGGCCGACCAACACCGGGATATCGACGATGACACCCTGCGCGACCTCGCTGCGATCTGTGAGGTCGCGACCGATACCGCCACGACCGCCGAGGCCAGCCGCGACTGGTGGCCCATCGCCCTGCACTGGGCGTTGGCTGGCCGGGTTCCCGCACGCGCCCATGCTGTCGTGGTGCCGACCACCACCGAACAGGTCGCGGCGGTCATGGCCGTATGTTCGACGAACTCGATTCCGGTCACTGCTGCAGGCGGTCGCAGCGGTGTCTGCGGTGGCTCGGTCCCGCTCCACGGTGGCGTGCTCTTGGACCTGAGTCGGCTGCGCGGCGTGGTCCACGTCGACGAGGTCTCGGGCATCGTCGAGGTCCTATCGGGCACCTTCGGGCCCGAACTCGAAGACGAGTTGGGATCGCGCCATGGCCTCAGCGTGCGACATCTGCCCCAGAGCTTCGACCTCGCCACCGTCGGCGGCTGGGTGGCCTGTCGGGGCGCCGGTCAGTATTCGACGCGCTATGGCAAGGTCGAGGACATGGTGCTCGGCCTCGAGGTGGTGCTGGCCGATGGATCGATCGTGTGCATCGGACCCGAACCGGCCGCCGCCACCGGCCCGGACCTCAAACACCTCTTCATCGGCTCGGAGGGCACGCTCGGCGTCATCACCCGAGTGTGGCTGCGAGCGCATCGCCTCGCGGCCGCCGAACAGCGTCGGGCGTGGTGGTTCGATTCGTTCGATGATGGAGTCGAGGCGTGTCGTCAGATCCTCCAGCACGGCGCGACCCCTGCGGTGCTGCGCTTATACGACCCCATCGAGACCCAGCGCAGCCACGGGGGCGACGGCACTCGCTGTGCGCTGCTGGTCCTCGACGAAGGCCACCATGAACTCCTGGCCGCGACGATGAGCGTTGTGGCCGAGGTCTGCGATGAGTTCGGCGACGCCGCTCCGGCCGACCTGGTGGATCACTGGTACGAACACCGAAACAACACCGCTGCACTCCAGGAACTGACCCGACGCGGCTATGTCGTGGACACCATGGAGATCGCCGCTGGTTGGTCACAGCTCGCTGCGATCCGCACTGCGGTGACCGAGTCGGTGACCGCGATCGACGCAGTCCGCAACATCTCATGCCACCTGTCCCACAGCTACCCAGATGGTGCATGCCTGTACTTCAGCTTCGCGGCCGCACCCGCACCCGATGACCTCGAGGCCTGCTACCGCGAGATCTGGGACACCGCCCAGCGCGCTGCACTCGACGCCGGAGCGAACCTGTCCCATCACCACGGTGTCGGATTGAACCGTGCCCGCTTCATGGCCGAAGCACTCGGGCCGGCGCATGCGGTGCTGGCGATGATCAAACAACAGCTCGATCCCAGCGGCATCATGAACCCGGGCAAACTCGGCCTCGCCGATCGGTTCGGGACCGAGGCGTGGTGAGCGACGAAGACGATGGCAGATCCCGGTCGATGACCGACTCGCGCTGGGATTCGACCGCACTGCGCGCCGGTGCGCTGCTGGCACTCGTCATCGCGGTGCCGGCCTGGATCGGGGCCAGCTGGTCGATGGAGCGCCAGAGCTTCACGCTCAACGCCCTGTTCACACTGGCGGCGCTGATCGGATTCGTGCTCGGTGCGGCCTGCAGCGCATGGATCCAACAGCGCTCCTATCCGCTCGCACACGGGGTCGCCACCGCGGTCGGGACCTACATTGCTGTCCAGGTCATCGTGAGCACCTACCGTGTCATCATGGGGACGGGGGTCAACATGTTCTCGATACTGCTCTTCACCACGGTCGCCGCCGTCGCCGGTCTCATCGGCGGTGTCCTCGGCAGCCGTATGCGCCGGCTCGGATTCGTGCCCTCGTCCCAGCGCAGGCTGCCATGATCCTGGTCATCGATATCGGCACCTCGTCGCTGCGAGCGGTCGCAGTCACCGACGACGGCACGATCCACGATCTCGAGCGCCGTGTCACCGCGCCCATCTCACCGGCACCCGGCCTCGTCGAGTTCGATCCGATGGCACTCGCCAACACCGCCATCGAGGCCGCCCAGGCGGTGCTCGACCGCGTCGGTGACGTCGACGCGGTCGGGATTGCGTCCCAGCGTGCCAGCGCGGTGGTCTGGGACCGCTCCACCGGTCTGCCGATCGGGCCCGGTCTCGGCTGGCAGGATCTGCGCACCGTCGGCGAGTGTCTGATGGCGCGCGCCGAGCACGGATATGAGCTGGCCCCGAACCAGACCGCCACCAAGGCCGCCTGGTTGGTGAACCAGGCCGGGTCCGCCGCCAGCGATCCGTGCATCGGCACCGTGGACACCTGGATCATGTGGGCCCTCAGCCAGGG
>SKFX01000108.1 GCA_007117775.1 Ilumatobacteraceae bacterium | reverse complement strand
GGACCGGATTCGACTGCGGTGATGGTGCTCGCGAATGCCGCCGGCCTCGACATCACCGCTCACCACGTCCACCACGGCCTGCGCGACGACGCCGATCGCGATGTCGAACTGGCCCGGGCGATCGCAGAGCGACTCGGTGCCCGGTTCGTCGAGCATCGCGTCACAGTTGAGCCGGGGCCCAATCTCGAAGCGCGGGCCCGCACGGCGCGCTCGCGGGTCCTGCCGCCGGGCAGCCTGACCGGCCACACCGCCGATGACCAGGCCGAAACCGTGCTGTTGCGGCTGCTGCGCGGCTCGGGTGCCGACGGTCTCGCGGCGATGGAACCCGGCCCCACCCATCCGATCCTCGGCCTGCGGCGCTCAGAGACCGTCTCCCTGTGCGCCGAAATGGGTCTCGAGGTCGCCGAGGACTCGACGAATGCCGATCCGGCCCATCAGCGCAACCGCATCCGACACGAGGGTCTCCCACTGCTCAACGACATCGCCCGACGCGATCTGGTGCCGGTACTGGCCCGCACCGCAGATGTGCTGCGCGATGATGCTGCGTTGTTGGACGATCTGGCCGCCGCGATCGACCCCACCGACGCCCGGATGCTGGCCGCAGCGCCCGTCGCTCTGGCGCGGCGGGCCATCAGACGGTGGTTGACGCTGGAGGGGTATCCACCCGATACCGCAGCGGTGGAACGGGTCCTCGAGGTGGCACGGGGCACCCACCTGGCCTGTGAGATCACCGGTGGGCGCCGAATCTCCAGGTCTGGACAATTACTAGAAATCACTCCGATTCAGCGATAGCCTCATCTCGCACCGTCTCTCGGTGTCGTGCCATCGCCCGGTCCGTCGGGCGCCGATGAGGCAGAACCGGAACACATGCCGTCAAAACTCCGTGGAAAATGGGCTCTCGGGATCACCCCGCGTCACTTCACGTGGATTCTGCGCGACAAACTGGCAATTTGTGAGCGCCCCGGCGGTTACGGCAGCAACCACCGTCGGGTGCGGCGCCAGGAAGAGATCATCTGGATCCGTGAGAACGGCTTCAATTACGTCATCTCGATCATCCAGGCGCCCCACAACCTGCACAACTATGAAGAACTCGGCATGGCCTATCGCCATCGACCCCTGCGGACCGACAATCTCGAGATCTGGCTGCCAGCGTTCTACTCCGAACTCGATGATCTGCTGCGCTCAGGATCACGCCTCGTCGTCCACGGCGAAGAACTCGGGGACCGTCTCGTGGGCATCATGGGCGGCTATATCGCCTGGAACGGGCTCATCGAGGATGACACCAAGGTGATCGAGATCACCGAACGCCTCACCGGTCGCCAGCTCGATCCCTTCGCCCGCAATGTGATCATGCTGTCGCGTCAGCTGCGCAACGGCACTGACGCCTCCTGAGTCACACCAGATGTGAACACGCCGTCAACGGCGGTCCGACCCTGATGTGATCGGGCACCACCATCACACTCAGCGGGTCGATCGCGGCCGAACCGGGCGGATACACCTCGAAATGCAGGTGGATATTGGAACGATCCTCGACCTGTTGGCCGTTGACCACGATGAAATTGCCCGAGGAGCCGACCCAGCCGATCACCTCACCGAACACCACCCGATCGCCGACGCGGCGGCCGGGGAAGAACCGATCGAGATGGAAGTATCGGAACCGCCGGCCGTCATCGGCGGTCAGCTCCCAGCCGAATCCGGCGGTGCCGGTGTTACGCCACTGATTGGTGAGGCGTCCGGTGGCAACGGCATAGATCGCAGCGCCGCGCTGCGAGACGATATCGGTCCCGATATGGGCCCGGCGGCCGCCGCTGCGACAGTCGCCGAAGTTGTCGAGCACCACCGAGCGTGCGGTTGCATCGACGGGGAACACGACGCGCCCGGAACCCGGATCGCTGATCAGCGGCGGTGGCACACCGAGACGATCTGCCGGTGTTGCGACCGCACCCGGGCCGTCGAGGCGTCGCAGCGCAGCCGGATCGCCGACATCGACCCGACGGGCGACATCGGGCGAACCGGCCACCTCGGAGCGGCCGAGACCGAGACCGAGACCGGCACCGACGATCCCAGCGGCCGCCGCAGCACCGAGCGCGGCGAACCCAGAGCGCAGAAATTCACGGCGGGGGCGGTTAGCGTGGGTATCCATGGCCGGTCAGCGTGTGCTGGTGAGCGGTATGGGGGGCGAATTGGGCTCCCGGGTCACCAGTCTGCTCGAAGAAGAACCTTGGGTGGGTTCTTTAGAGGGTATCGACGCCGATCCGCCGCGACGACGTTTGCACCGCGCCGTGTTCCATCGGATCGTTCCCGGCCAGCACGATCGCATCGTCGAGGTCGTCAAGAAGTTCAATCCGCATGTGGTCGTGCATGTCGCGGTCTGGGAACCGCATTCGCGCGCCGCGCCCGGAGTCGCGCGTGACCTCACCGATGATGCCGCGACGTCGATCCTGGGCGCAGCGGCTGAATGTCGGGCGCTGGAGTCGATCGTGATTCGTAGCGGTATCGAGATCTACGGACGGGCGCGCAATTCGGCCACCCGTCCCGATGAGGACACCGCGATCAACCCGACCACCCAATATGGCCGCATGGTCGCCGGGATCGAGTCCACGGCGCGCCGTATCGGCGACCGCATCGGCGTCACCGTCGGCACCCTGCGCCTCGGCACGGTGGTCGGCGCCCATGTGCCCTCGCCACTCGGCCGGTTGCTGCGGATGCCCGCGGTGCCGTATAGCGCGCTCGCAGATCCGCCGTTCACGGTCTCATTGGACCATGACGCGGCGAACTCCTTCGTCGCGGCGGCCCGGCTGCGCCTCGATCAGCCGCTCAACATCGTGGCACCGGGAGCGATCACCGCACTGCAGGCCATCCGGCGCGGCCGACGCCTTCCGATCCCGTTGTTCGGACCCGAATGGGCGATCGCCAAGACCGTCGCCTATCTCATGGGTGCGCCGATTCCGGACCATGTCATCGAGGTCCTCCATCGGGGTCGTCTCGCCGATGGTGCACGCGCCCGCGAGGTCCTCGAACTCGCACCGACGGCCACCACCGCTGAGGTGATCGACCAGTTGTACTCATGGCCCAGTGTGGTGCGCACTCCCGCCAGAGCGGCGGTGGCCTGATGGCCCGCGACGCGACGGCGCGCGACTCGGTGGCCGAGGTGATCCAACTGCCGGCACGTGCCGCGGCACGCGCCAATGCCCGGGGTGTCAGCGCGGCCGGCGATCTGGCGACACGGGCTGCATCGGCGACGACCAGCACCGCCCGAACCGGTATCGAGAGCCTGATGCGCTGGACCCATAACGCGGTCGATGACTGGGGTCGCGACGCCCGCCTATCGGATCGGATCCGGTCGGTATCGGGCTTGCGCTGGGATGTCATGATCGGCGGCCAACACCACCTCGAGCGGGTCCGTGGCGGCCTGATCGTGGTCAACAGCCGTCGGTTCTCGCTGTCGCCGATCTGGGCGGCACTGCATCTCGGCCGGGCACTCGACCGCCCGGTGCGCTTCGTCGGCCGACCCGATATCGCACCGGCGGGCCCAGCGCTGCAGCGCTTGGGCGGATTGCTGAGTGACCCTGCGGAACTGACCAGGGTGCTCGCATCGGGTGAACTGGTGGTGCTCGGTGCCGCGACGACGATGTCGCCGCACCGTGTCGGTGTGGTCGATCACCTCCTCGTCGGCGCCGCGGTGGCCGCCAAGGTGCCGGTGTTCCCGGCCGCGACGGCATCTTCGTCACTGCAGCGCAGCGCACGATTGCAGATCGGCACCGCGGTGCCGGTGAACCGGCGGCGGCGTGGACCGCTGGCCGAGTTGGAACTCGCCGATGACCTCGCGATCGCGATCGGCACCATGCTCGATGAGTTCACCTGGAACGGCTGGTTGCTGTCATGAGCTACGCACGCGCCGCCGACGGGATCCAGCTCCACTACCAGCAGACCGGCCGCTCATCGGGACCGCCCGTGCTGCTGATCCAAGGCCTCGGCGCCGATAAGCACGGCTGGTCGTTCCAGCGTCTCGCGCTGGCCCCGCAATACCGCACGATCGCGCTCGACAACCGCGGTGCGGGCCGCAGCGACAAACCTCATGGCACGTATTCGATCGAGCAGATGGCCGATGATGCGATCGCCGTACTC
>SKFX01000090.1 GCA_007117775.1 Ilumatobacteraceae bacterium | reverse complement strand
GCCGAATTGCGCGACTTCCTCTGCCAGCGTGCCCAGATCTCCGCGGAGGACCTGTTGCCGGCGATGATCGCCCAGCATGATCAGGCCGCCGTCGAACACCTCTTCGAGGTCGCCGCCGGGCTCGACTCGGCGGTCGTCGGCGAGAGCGAGATCCTCGGTCAAGTCCGCGATGCCTGGGAGGTGGCCCAGTCAGAGGGTGGGGCACGCACGACCCTGAACCTGTTGTTCCGGACCGCGCTCGAGGTCGGAAAACGCGCCCGCACCGAGACCGCCATCGGCCGCGGCACCGCATCGGTGAGCCATGCCGCCGTCGAGATGGCCGTGGCTCGCCTCGGCGATCTCAGCGATCGGCGAGTGCTCGTGGTGGGTGCGGGAGCCATGGGCGAAGGCATCACCGTCGCACTGCACGGTGCCGGGGCTCGCGAGATCACCGTGACGAATCGCACCGCGGATCGCGGTGCATCGCTGGCGGCGCGCGTCGGCGGTGACTCGGTCGGTTTCGAACGTCTCACCGAGGCGATCGGAACCGCAGATCTGATCCTGACATGCGCGACCGCCGATGAGCCGTTGATCGATGCTGCGCTGGTATCGCTGGCGCGGTCACCGGCGCGTGAACTGCTGATCATCGATGTCGCAGTGCCGCGCAATGTCGCCGGCGATGTCGCCGAGTTGGACTCGGTGACGTTGTTGGACCTGGACCATCTGCGCGATCACGCCGATCACGGCCGCCAGCACCGCCTGGGCGAGATCGACGCCGTCCGCTACATCATCGATGATGAGATCAACCGTTTCGATGCCCAGTCGACGGCATTGCAGGCCGCACCACTGGTGACCGCACTGCGCGATCGCGCCGAGTCGGTTCGCCTCGCCGAGCTGGCCCGTTACCGTTCGCGCCTCGCCAGTCTGGATCCCGAGGAGTTCGAGATCGTCGAATCGCTGACGCGCGGCATCATCGCGAAACTGCTTCACCAGCCATCGGTGCGGCTCAAGGACCAGGCGGGCTCACCCCAGGGTGAGCGCAATGCGGCGGCACTCTCGGATCTGTTCGATCTGGGTTGAGCCGGCCGATGCCGAACGTGCTCCGACTCGCCACCCGCGCCAGTCCGCAGGCACTCGCGCAGAGCGGCACCGTCGCCGACGCCCTCATCGCGACTGGGGTCCAGATCGAGATCGTCACCGTGGTCACCACCGGTGACCAGCGTGCCGATGTGGCCCTGCACACCATGGGTGGCCAAGGGGTGTTCGTCACCGAGGTCCAGCGCGCCGTGCTCGAGGGCCGTGCCGATCTCGCAGTGCATTCGGCCAAGGATCTGCCATCGGCGCCCACCGAGGGCCTCCGGATCGCCGCGTTCGGTGAGCGCCGCAACCCCAAAGACGCGTTGGTGGGCCGCACGCTGGAACAACTGGATCACGGTGCGACGGTCGCCACCGGATCGGTGCGTCGACGCGCCCAATTGGCTGAGGCGCGTCCCGATCTCGAGTTCCGCGAACTGCGCGGCAATATCGCCCGTCGTCTCGACCGGATCCCCGATGGCGGTGCGATCGTGATGGCGGTCGCCGCACTCCAGATCCTCGGCCACCTCGACCGCATCGCCGAGGAACTCGACCCCGAGGTGTTCATCCCCGCTGTCGGCCAAGGTGCGGTCGCGGTGGAGTGCCGTGTCGACGATTCGGTGACCGGTGAGATCCTCGGCGTGGTGGACCACGCACCGACACGCGCCGCGATCGAGGTGGAGCGGGTGTTCCTCGCCGAGTTGGGATCGGGCTGTTCACTACCCGTCGGCGCCCATGTCTCGGGCGGGATCCTGCACGGGTTCCTGGCCGACCCCGAACGCGAGGTGGTGGCTCGCCGGTCAAGCGATCTGAACGGTGAGCGGCCCGCTGATCTCGATGCAGCCCGCGGTTTGGCGCGTGCACTGCAGGCTGATGTGACCGGTCAGGCGGGTGCCTGATGGAGGAGACCCCCGAACGCCCGCTGCGAGGCCGCCTTGTGGTGACCACCCGCGATGAATCCGGTGAACTCGAGCGTCGCCTCGCCGAACTGGGGGCGCGCGTCCATCATCTGCCGCTCATCCGTATCGTTGATCTCGATGCTGAGAGCCTCGTCGCCGGTGACGTCGAAGGCCCCGAGCACCTCGCCGATGCGCTCGGCGGTGTCGGCGATGACGGGTGGCTGATCATCACCTCACGCCATGGTGCGACCCGTTGTGTCGATGCCCTCGTCGATGCACCGCTCGGTCTGCGCCTCGCTGCGGTGGGCACGGCGACCGCGGCGGTGCTGGCCGAACTCAGCGGACGCAGTGTCGAGCTCGTTCCCCAACGCCAGACCGCCAGCGGCCTCCTCGAGGCGTTCAACGACCATGTCGACGGGCCCTGTGAGATCGTCGTCGCCCAGGCCCAACAGGCCGCACCGACACTCGTCGACGGTCTGCGCGCCGCAGGCCACCGGGTCCGGGTGATCACGCTCTATCGGACCGAATTGGTTGAGGTGACCCCCGAGCAGTGGTCGGCAGCGCGTGCCGCCGATGCGATCACATTGATGAGCGGCACCTCGGCGCGAGCGTGGTCGGTGGCGAACTCGCGCGCCGCTGAGACGATCGCCGGGCCACCCGATGGGCCACTGTTGTGCGCGATCGGTCCGAGCACTGCTGAGGTGGCGGCGTCTGTGGGTCTCGAAGATGTCCACGTCGCCACCGAGCACTCGATCGACGGACTGCTGGCGGTGCTCATTGAGGCCCTCGCTCCCGCCGATCCGAACGAGAACTGACCCGGATCCGGGTCGGTCGCGGATTCCCGATGGTACTGGGAGCGGTAGCCTCGCGATGGTGAGTACGAGGCCGGGTCATCGATCGAGCAGCCGGGTGCTGGCGCGTCGGTCACCGGTCGCACTCGGGATCGCCGGTGCCATGGCGACTGCTGCGATGGTCGCCGCTGTCTCGGTCGCCACGGTCTCGGTCGCCGCCGACGGCATCGCATCAGACCCGATGGCTCTCGCTGCAATCGATCCGCTGCTGCTCGACGACTCGCGCCCGTCGATCTCCGATGATGGCCAGATCCTCGTCACTCAGGCCATGTCGGAGGGTCGCGCAACCGTCATGCTCATCGATCTCATCAGCGGTGAGGAGACCGAACTCACCACACCGAGATCATCGGCCCGGCCGGGCCATAGTGTCATGCCACAGCTCAGCGCCGATGGCTGCACGGTGACCACGATGACCGAGTTGGCCCTCGATGCGTTCCGAGACGATGACACCGGTGAGCGCTGGGATCTCTATCAGTTGCTCCTGCCCGGATGCGGCGGTGAACTCGGCGCATGGGAACTGGTGTCGTCCACCACCGAGGGCTCGGCGCGCGACGACCTCGATCCGGCTGAGGCCTTCGCCGTCTCGGCAACCGGTTCACAGGTCGCCTTCGTGCACCCGACCGATGCTGATGTCACCTCGATCGCAATCGCCGATCTGACCCGGCCGATCACCGCCGTTGATCGCATTGTGGCGGTGACACCGGTCGAGACGGGCCCGCCGGCCGACACCCTGTCGCTCCACCGCGGCCTGGCCGAGCCGTCGCTGTCGGCCGATGGCAACGTATTGGCCTTCACTGCCGAACTCGCGAGCGCGGATGACGCTGCGGATGCGGGTTGGGTCTGGGCCGAGGCTGATGAACCCGGCGAGGCAGCGGCGCGCCAGGTGCTGGTGTGGTTCCGGCCATCTCAGCCCGAAGCGGACACCGTCCCGGATTCGGACACCATCCCCGATGCCGAGGCCGACACCGGTCGGTTCCAGCTCGTCTCCACCCGACCCGATGGCATGGTGAGCTCTGGGGCGATGACACCGATGCTGTCGGGTGATGGAGCGATGGTGGTGTTCGTGTCGAGCGATACCGAACTCGTTGCAGCGCAGTATCGGCCGTGTCGCGATGAGGTGTGTGCGCGTCAGATCTTCGCCGTCGGTGTGGGCCGCACCGGCGATCCGGCCGCAGACTCGGCTGCAGCGTCCGGCGACAACCGTTCGGAGCAAGGTGCTGACCACGACTCTGAGAATGGTGTCGGCGACGGTGCAGTCGGGGTGCGAGACGGTGAGATCAAACTGGTATCAGCGGTCCGTCATGGAGATGAAGACGGCGATGGTGACGACGAT
>SKFX01000148.1 GCA_007117775.1 Ilumatobacteraceae bacterium | reverse complement strand
ATCATGCAACGGGCAGGGATTGGGCGTGATGGCCTGGGTCGTCTGGCAAGACCACGATTGAAGCGCCCCGGGTTTCAGAGAGGCTCTCGTGTGTCCCGGGTTTCGGCGTGTGCACCGAGCGGACCTGGCACCGCGACCGAGTCGAGCATCAGCTCACCAGAGCACTCAGGCCACCAACGACAAGCCCCGAGGACCGATTGCGGCCTCGGGGCTCATCTGTAGGTCATTGGTGGTGCACCCGATTGAGAAAGACTCGTGCACTCACTCAGAGAGCGGATGACGGGAATCGAACCCGCGTTCTCAGCTTGGGAAGCTGATGTTCTACCATTGAACTACATCCGCAAAGGGCCGCCCCGCACGAATGCGGAGCGGCCCTCAGGTTATCGCCCGATTGGGGTTCGGGCTGATCCGGTGCGGTGCGTGATCACACCGGCATCCGGATCATCTGATGCGGTTCAGTGTGCGACCGGCTCTGAGGACAGTTCCGGATTCGCTCCGCCCTGGTTGTCGGCGCGGGTCTTGATGATCGCGATCCACACGATCAGCAGACCGAACAGCGGCTTGGCCAAGATGTCGGCGATCGAGTAGCCGACCTGGCGGACCACCTCGGCGGTCGCCTCATTGCTGATGAGCGACGGTGCCATATAGGCGAGTGGGTACACACCCCAGGTGGCCAGCAGCAGATAGCGCAGGCCATCGACGATCTTGGACACACCCTCCTCCTGGCGTCCGAGGGACTTGCCGAGCTCCACGAACAGCACGTAGAGGATGTAGAGGAACGGCAGTGTGGACAGCACACCCCAGACGGTGCGGGCCGTCGAGTCCGGATCGGAGATCTCACCGGGCCAGCCGAGCACGATCATGGCCACTGCGGCGATGATGAGACGCCACAGCAGACTGCGGGTCGTGCTCTTGGGCAGCTTGAGCACCAGCACCAACTCGGCCAAGAGCAGCGGCACGGTCAGCAACCAGTCGACATAGCGGTACCCCTCGTTGAACCCGGCGCCCACGGACTGATATACGCCGCCGGTGAACTCGAAGGCGCCCTGCCACGAGTCCCAGATGCGCCAGTAGTGGTAGAACGCAATGGCCACCACGAGGGTGGTGATCGTCACGGCGATGCGGTGGCTCGGCGCCACCCGTGGCCGGATGAGGATGAAGAACAAGAACGCGGCCCCCATCGCCGCGATGGCGAGTGAGAACATATTCGATACGAGATCGAATTGGTTGACGGACAGTTCAAGTGCGGTCATGGTTGTTTGATCCTTTCGGTGTCGGCATCCCCCTTGGTTGCCGGCGCACACGGTCTACCATGAATTTCAATTTATTGCTAAACATTGCTGACGATTTCGGACGCACCCCTCGTCGCGCCCGGCCCACGGCGGTGGCGTGACTGCGTTGGGTCCGAGCCGCCGTCGACTCACTAAGGTACGGACGTGATCCTGTCCGACCGAAGCCTGCGAGAACAGATCGCGGCTGGCCGCATCGTGATCGACCCCCTCGATGAGACCCTCATCCAGCCGTCGTCGATCGATGTGCGGATCTCGAACCTGTTCCGGGTCTTTCGTAACCACACCGCCGGTGTCATCGACGTCAAAGAGGACCTCACGGCACTGACCGAACTCGTGGAGATCCCCGCTGATGAGGCGTTCATGCTGCATCCCGGTGAGTTCGTGTTGGGTTCCACCCTCGAGCGCATCGCGGTGCCCGATGATCTCGTGGCCCGGATCGAGGGCAAGTCCAGTCTCGGCCGGCTCGGGTTGTTGATCCACTCCACCGCGGGGTTCATCGATGCCGGCTTCGACGGCCACATCACCCTGGAGTTGGCCAATGTCGCCAGTCTGCCGATCACGCTGTATCCGGGCATGAAGATCGGCCAGGTCAGCTTCGTGCAGATGACCTCACCGGCCGATCACCCCTACGGGTCGGGTGCCAAGGGCTCCAAATATCAGGGCCAGCGCGGCCCGACACCCTCGCGCTATTTCGAGAACTTCGCCTGACGCGGCGATACCGGTTCAGCGTTCGCTGCGCGGCATCGACAGCGGTGCGGGCTGATCGGATACGGCGGCCTCGCCGGCCTCGATGGCATCGAGCAGGTGGATGGCGATATCGGCGACCTTGACGTCATCGTCCTCGACGCCGGCGGCCTTCACCCCGTCGTCCATCATGATGTAGCAGAACGGACAGGCGGTCGCGACCCGGCTGGCACCGGTCGACAACGCCTCGCGGGCGCGTTCATCGTTGACCTTGGTGCCGATGGACTCCTCCATCCACATCCGCGCCCCACCGGCACCACAGCACATGCCCTTGGTGCCATTGCGCGACATCTCGACCACCTCGATGCCCTTGATCGAGCCGACCACCTTGCGCGGTGCGATGTAGACGTCGTTGTGACGGCCGAGATAGCACGAGTCGTGATAGGTGATGCGCTCTTCGAGGGTGGCCTGGCTGACATCGAGTCGACCATCTGCGATCAGGTCCTCGAGCAGCTGTGAGTGGTGGATCACCTCATAGTGGCCGCCGAGTTGCGGATACTCGTTCAACAAGGTGTTGAAGCAGTGCGGGCACTGGGTGATGATCTTTTTGACACCCATCGAGTTGAGCATCTCGATATTGGGCAGTGCCAGCATCTGGAACAGGTACTCGTTGCCCGATCGGCGCGCCGAGTCCCCGGTGCACATCTCCGATGGGCCCAAGATGGCGACGTCGATGCCGGCGCGCGACAGCAGTTTGGCCATCGCCTGGGTGACCTTCTTGTTCTTATCGTCGAAACTGCCCGCACAACCCACCCAGTACAGGTACTCGGCGGTGAAGGTGTCGCCCGGGTCGACGACGCTGACGGTGTCGAGACCATCGGCCCAGTCGGCGCGCTCGGCCTGGTTCATCGCCCACGGATTGCCCTGGTTCTCCATGGCGCGATAGGCGTTGCCCAATTCGGCGGGGAAGTTCGACTCCATCAACGACAGATAGCGGCGCATATCGAGGATCTTGTCGAGGATCTCGATGTTCACCGGGCAGATCTCGTCACAGGCCTTGCAACTGGTGCAGGCCCAGATCTCCTCAGGGGTGATGCGCTCGAAGAGGCTGTTGGCGCCGATGGTGATCTCGGGGTCGGTGCCGAGCGGCGGACTGACCACCGGATCGCCCGTCGCGGCCATCACCTCACCGGTCTTGAGCACGATCTCGCGCGGATCGAGCGGTTTGCCGGTGGCATGGGCGGGACACACGCTGGTGCAGCGACCACACATCGTGCAGGCATCGGTGTCGAGGAGCTGCTTCCAGGTGAAGTCCTCCACCACCGAGGCGCCGAAGCTCTCGAGTTCGGTCTCCATGAGGTTCGGCATGGCCCGCATGGCGCCCTTGGGGCGGTCGCGGTCCTTGAGGTACATGTTCATCGGTGACGTGAACACATGGCGCAGCATCGTGATCGGCAACAGCGCCAGGAAGATGAAGAACGTCACCACATGGGCGATCCACCACCACTGATGCCAGGTGGACAGAGACGCCGCCGACCAGGTGTCCACCAGTGTCGACAGCGGGTAGCCGATGAAGCTCCAACGCTCGAACGACATATCGATACCGCGCGCCGAGTCATGGGCGATGCGGAACATCTCGGCACCGAAGCCGGTGGCGCCCATCGCGAAGAACGTGGCGAGGATCGCAGCGTGCTCGGGCTTGGACTTGATGCGGATCCGATACGGCCGCTGCACATAGCGGCGCACGATCGCCCAGGTGACACCGATCATGAACACCGCACCGGCCAGATCACCGAAGAACGCGTAGCCCTGATAGACGGTTCCCTCCAGGAATTTGAGGTTCGGCGGCAGCACATGGTTGATCTCGAGGGTGGTGGTCACGGCCAACAGGCCGAGGAAGCCGAAGTAGATCATCGAGTGCATCAACCCGGCACCCGAATCGCGCAAGAGCGTGCGCATGTAGACACCGGCGCGGAAGTCCCGGCTGCGGCGATTCGCGTTGCGCAGTGTCGTCAGGCGGCGATCGGGCGCACCGCGTTCGTAGTTCTTCATCCGGTTGGCGAAAACGAACCCGCCCCAGATGATGAGCACCGGGGTGACGGTGTAGAAGGCGATCTTGAGCGGACCGGGGATGTTGCCGAACACGGCGCGCTGGATCTCGGCGTCGCT
>SKFX01000123.1 GCA_007117775.1 Ilumatobacteraceae bacterium | reverse complement strand
TGCAGTACCCGCGATGGTTGGCCGACCTGTTGACCGGCAACCTCGGATACTCCTACATCCAGAACCAGTCCGGCCTCGAGATGTTCGCCCAGCGTCTGCCGGCCACGCTCTTCCTCGCGTTCTGGGCCATCATGATCGGCCTCGCCATCGCCGTGCCCCTCGGGGTCTACAGCGCCTACCGCCGCGACGGTTTCTTCGATCGGTCGGTCTCACTCGGCTCGTTCGGCTTCATCTCCGCACCGCCGATCGTGCTCGCCGTGGCGCTGTTGTATCTGGTTGTCTCTCGCACCTCGGTGTTTCCCACCGTGGCCGGCTCGACCTATGTGGCACTGTGGGACAATCCGGTCGACCACTTCCGCTACTTCTTCATTCCGTCGCTCGCCCTCGGTCTCGGATTGGCCGGTATCTGGAGTCGGTTCCTGCGCGCCGACATGATCCTGACACTCCAGAGCGATTTCATCATGTTGGCCAGAGCCAAGGGAGTCTCGCCGAATGCCATCTTGTGGCGTCACGCCCTGCGCTCATCGATCCTGTCGCTGGTGACCAGTGTCGCGTTGCAGTTGTCCGCACTCGTCGGCGGCGCCGTCGTCGTGGAACAGTTCTTCGGACCACGCGGGATCGGTGATCGGCTGGTCTTCGCCATTCAGGCGAACGATCTCCTCATCATTCAGGCCATCACCGCGGTCTTGGTGGTGGCGGTGGTCCTTGCCAACTTCGCGGTCGACCTGCTGTATGCGGTCATCGACCCCCGGATTCGCGCTGCGAGGAAGCTGAAATGAATCGCTATCACTGGATCTGGAAAGTGGTCGCTGTTGCCGTCTGGCTGGCGGCGTTGGCCACTCTTGGTGTGCTGGGGATCATTATCGCCTCGATCATCCTGCTGGTGGTCCTCGGATTGCTGACCGACCCCAAACGGGTCAAGCGCGACCGAGCCCTCGGGATGTGGTTCGGTATCGCATGGCTGGCGATCCTGCTCGTGCTGGCCATCTTCGGCGACGCGCTTCCATTCGTCTTCGGGGAGAACGAACGGGTGGCCTCGTCGAATTACGCCAACGGACCAGGCCGCGAATTCTGGTTCGGAACCGATGATCTCGGCAAGGACATGTTCTCGAGGAGCATCTACAGCGCCCGCTTGGCCCTGACCGTGAGCCTGGTGAGCATTGCTGGAGCGGTTCTGATCGGCGGCACCCTCGGGATGCTGGCGGGCTACTTCAAGGGCTGGATCGATCGTGTGGTCTCGATCCTCGTCGACTCCTTGCTCGCGTTTCCGGCCATCGTGATCGCAGCATTGGTGATCGGCCGCTTCGATGTACTCCAGCAGAGCGATATCCAGATCCTCGGGATCGGGTTCGAATGGTTGACCCGCCGGTGGTCGGTGACGATCATCTTCTTGATGCTCTCCATTGCGCCGGTTGCCCGTATCGTCCGGGCCCAGACGCTGTCGCTGTCCGAACGCGAATACGTGTTGGCCGCGAAGAGCATCGGCGCACGCACCCCGAGAATCCTCGTTCGCGAGATCCTCCCCAACCTCGTTCCCGCAATGGTCTCGGTGATTTTCACCGGTGTGGCGATCCTGCTGGCCGCCGAGGGTGGTCTCGCCTTCATCGGCTACAGCGTCAAGGCCCCGGACTCATCATGGGGCCTGATGATCAACATCCACCGAAGCCGCATCCAAGAGGCATGGTGGGCTACGGTGTTCCCAGCCCTGATGCTGTTCTTCACCGTGTTGGCGTTCAACCTCGTCGGCGACCGTGTCGCCAAACGTTTCGACATCAAGGAGGCTGCGCTGTGAGCGGGCTGCAGACCGAAGGCCGCGGGATCAGCGGGACCCTGCTCGAAGTCACCGACCTGAGGACGCATTTCCCGACCGAGCGCGGCGTGGTCCGCGCCGTCGACGGTGTCTCGTTCACCCTCGAGCGCGGCAAGACCCTCGGTGTGGTCGGCGAATCGGGTTCGGGCAAGACAGTGCTCTCGCGCAGCATCATGGGTCTGCTGTCACCGCGCACCACGATCCTGACCGGTTCGGTGAAGTTCGCCGGCGAGGAACTGCTCGGACGATCCGCCAAGCAGATGCGCAATGTCTGGGGATCGGAGATGGCGATGATCTTCCAGGATCCGATGACCTCGCTGAATCCGTTGATGAAGATCGGCAAGCAGATCACCGAACCCCTCAAGATCCACCTCGATATGCCCGCAGATGAGGCCAAGGCCACCGCTGTGCGTCTGATGCGCGATGTGCGCATCCCCGAACCAGAGAAACGGCTCGAGCAGTATCCGTACGAGCTGTCCGGGGGCATGCGCCAGCGCGTCATGATCGCCATTGCGCTGGCATGTGGCCCGACGATGTTGTTCGCCGATGAACCCACCACCGCGCTCGATGTGACCGTGCAGGCCCAGATCCTCGAGTTGATCGGGGAACAACAACGCGATCGCAATATGTCGGTGATCCTCGTCACCCACGATCTCGGCGTCGTCGCAGGCCATACCGATGAGATCGCCGTGATGTACGGGGGTCGCCTCGTCGAGAAGGCGCCCACCACCGAACTCTTCGCGAATATGAAGATGCCGTATACCGAGGCCCTGCTCCAGAGCATCCCGCGCCTCGATCAGGCCAGTCATACGCGCCTCACGACGATTCCGGGCCGTCCGCCCGATCTCGTCAATCCGCCGAAGGGATGTCGTTTCGCGCCGCGGTGCGCATATGCGCGCGACCGCTGTCTCGAAGAGGAGCCGACCCTCACCCCCGCCGAGGGCCCCGGTCATGTGTTCGCCTGTTTCTATCCCGTCGGCAGCGACGAGTATCACGAGCGCAAGGCTGAATTGGCCCAACGGTCCCAGACCTCGGGTGTTGCCGCCGGCACCGGCTCAGAAGGGGGCCTGTGATGGCTGGCTCGGGCAAAGCGCACCTTCGAGACACTGATGTCTTGTTGCGTGTCGAGGACCTCGTGATGGAGTTCCCAGTCGGTCGCACCGGCCTCAAGGTCAATGCCGTGTCTGGAATCAGTTTCGACATCAAACGGGGCGAGACGCTCGGTATGGTCGGCGAATCCGGTTGCGGCAAGAGCACCACCGGTCGCTCCATCATGCAGCTTCCGAGACCGACCTCTGGATCGGTCGTCTTCGAGGGCAATGACCTCACCAAGCTCGACGATTCGGCGATGCGCGCGGCGCGGACTCGGATGCAGATGATCTTCCAGGATCCGATCTCATCGCTGAACCCGCGGCGCAAGGTCCGTGACATCGTGATGGAACCCTTGACCATCTGGAAACGCGGCGATAGCGCATCGCGCGGGCAGTTGGTGGATTCGGTGCTCGAGGACGTCGGGATCGACCCTCAACGTGCTGCGGAGAGCCAACCGCACCAGTTCTCGGGTGGTCAGTGCCAGCGGATCTCGATCGCCCGTTCCCTGGTGCTCGATCCGAGTCTCATCATCTGCGATGAGCCGGTCTCCGCTCTCGACGTCAGCGTGCAGGCCCAGGTCCTCAACCTGCTCGAGGATCTCAAGGAACGCTATGAGCTCACCCTGCTGTTCATCGCCCATGACCTCGCGGTCGTGAAGAACATCAGCGATCGGATCGCCGTGATGTATCTCGGCAAGCTGTGTGAGATCTCCCCCGCCGAGGACCTGTACCAGCGCCCCGCACACCCCTACACCAGGGTGCTCTTGGATTCGATCCCGATCCCCGACCCGACCGTCAAGGTCGAGTACGCACCCGTCGAGGGCGAGCCGCCATCGCCGGTGCTGCCCCCACCGGGCTGTCGGTTCCACACCCGGTGCCAGTACGCCGATGACCAATGTCGGACACAGGAACCCCAACTTCGAGACATCGGTGGTGGCCACTTTGTGGCCTGCCATCATCCGCTCGAGACTCCGGTGACGCTGACCGCTCGCTCCTGAGCCGAACGTCGCCATCACACCCCACACCCAGACCGACACACACATGCAGCGCACACTCGAGACAGAGACGTCTCAGGCTGCCGAGGAGCCGAGGGGCTCATGGCGCCGAGCCGTCATCATTGGACTCATCACCTATGTGATCTCACGTCTGGCGGTGATCGCTGGTGCTGCAGTACGTGCCGCGCAACGCGTCGTGGAGGCCAACGTCGAAGGTGAGGCGCGACCCGGTAGCGGTTTCGAGTTGCTCGCCGA
>SKFX01000002.1 GCA_007117775.1 Ilumatobacteraceae bacterium | reverse complement strand
GCGCAGATCGATGCGATGGCCGAACGTCTCGGTGGCCGTGGTCGCATCTTGGTGCGGCCCAGTGGCACCGAACCGTTGGTGCGCGTGATGGTCGAGGCAGCGACCGACAACACTGCTGAGACCGTGGCCGCCGATATCGCCGAGTTGGTGCGGTCCCATCTGGGCTGACGCGCTCGATGCGACGGGTGCTTCGGGTGAGGAGAGGTAGTCTGAGACCTCATGTGCGGCATCATCGGCGTCGTTGCCCGACCCACTGAGCGGTCGGTGCCCACCACCGCAGAGGTGCTCGGTCTCGTCGATGCTGCGCTGGCGGCCCAGCCCGATCCGGAGGCGGTGACCGCAGCGTTGCTCGAACTCGACGCCTGTCTGCGCGGCCCGGCGGGCATCGCAGCGCTCATCGATCGCCAACTCGTCGGCCGGATCGAGGCCGCGATGGCGTCGCTCGAGCGATTCGCGGCCGAGTTCGATGCCGGTCTCGACGATGCCGAGGCGGTATCGGCCGATGCGCTCGAGGAGCGTTCGGCGCGTTCGATCGCGCTGCGCGACGCGCTGTGGGCGGTCAGCCGTGACCGTCTCGATGCTGCCGCCGAGGTGCACGCCCTCGCGCCGGTCGGATCCGACACTGCGGTGCTCGCTGGATACCTCGCCATCCGACAGGCCCTCGCCGCCATCGATCGCCTCGAGGTTCGCGGCCGCGATTCGGCTGGTGTGCACGTGTTCATCAGCGGCCATGGCCTCGACCCGAACGATGCCGAGGTGTCTGGGTGGTGCGCCGAGCGCCTCGATGATCCATTGTTCCAGTCGACGAGTGTGCGCTGGCACGGCGATGTTCTGTCGGTGGTCTACAAGGCAGCGGCCGAGATCGGTGAACTCGGTGACAACACCCGGGTGATCCGCACCGCGGTGGCCGCCGATGAACTGCTCAGTCGCGCCATGGCGTCGCCGACCGCACAGGTGTCGGTGCTCGGCCACACCCGTTGGGCCAGTGTCGGCATCATCTCTGAACCCAACACCCATCCGCTCAACAGCGACGGACTCGAGGTGGGCGACGCTGACGGGCCCTATGTGGTCGCGGCGCTCAACGGCGACGTCGACAACCATGCCGATCTGCGTGTCGCCCATCAACTGCAGATTCCGTCCCAGATCACCACCGACGCGAAGATCATCCCCGCCCTCGTGGCGCGCCAGGCTGCCACCGGGGTCGCTCCGCTCGAAGCGTTCCGGCGCACCGTGAACGAGTTCGAGGGATCGGTGGCGATCGCGGCCGCGATGTCAGATGATCCGGGTCGGTTGCTGCTGGCGCTGCGCGGCAGTGGCCAGGGTCTGTTCGTCGGGTTCACCGATGACGGATTCATCGTCGCCAGCGAGCCCTACGGACTCGTCGAGGAGACCGACCGGTATCTGCGCCTCGACGGTGAGCGCGGTGGTGAGGTGCTCGAGATCGACCCGCAGGCCGGCACGGGCATCGCCGGGCTGCGCCGGATGGGCTATGACGGCACCGAGCGGCCGATCAGTACCGATGAACTCGTCACCGCTGAGATCACGACCCGTGATATCGATCGCGGTGATGCGCCGCACTTTCTGCTCAAAGAGATCTCCGAGGCGCCCGAGAGCTTCCGCCGCACCGTGCGCGGCAAGGTGGTCGAGGTCGCCGGCCGATTGAGCGCGTCACTCGGCGAGCGCGCCCTGCCCGAGGCCATCGCCACCCGCCTCAAATCGGGTGAGATCACCAGGATCCGCGTCATCGGCCAAGGGACCGCTGCGGTTGCCGGACAGTCGATCGCGGCGCTGATCGAGGAGGTCTGTGACGGCGCTCTCGATATCCGCGCCGTGACCGCCACCGAACTGTCCGGGTTCCAGATGCGCCTCGATATGTCCGACACCCTCGCGGTGGCGGTCTCCCAGTCGGGGACCACCACCGATACCAATCGCACCGTCGATCTGCTGCGGGCGCGCGGTGCGGGGGTGATCGCCATCGTGAACCGTCGCGGCAGCGACCTCGTCGACAAGGCCGATGGGGTGCTCTACACCTCCGATGGTCGCGATGTGGAGATGAGCGTGGCCTCCACCAAGGCGTTCTATGCCCAGGTGGCCGCCGGGGCGCTGTTGGCCTGCGCGATCGCCGAGACCGCTGACTGGGGTGATCCATCGCGTCGACATGAACTGCTCGCCGCGTTGCGGACCCTGCCCGACGCGATGCGCGCCGTGCTCGCCGATCGCGACACCATCGCTGCGATCGCGGCACGCCATGCGCCCTCCAAGCGCTATTGGGCGGTGGTCGGCAACGGCCCGAACCGCGTTGCGGCCGAAGAGATCCGGATCAAGCTGAGTGAGCTGTGTTACAAGTCGATCGCGTGTGACAACACCGAGGACAAAAAGCACATCGACCTGTCCTCAGAACCACTGATCGTGGTCTGTGCGGCGGGTCTGCGGGGCAGTATCGCCGATGATGTCGCCAAGGAGACCGCCATCTTCCGCGCCCATAAGGCCACGCCGATCGTCATCGCCGATGAAGGCGACACCCGCTATCGCGCCGCGGCGACGATCCCGGTGCCGGTGGTCGATCCGGCCCTCGCCTTCGTGTTATCGGCCATGGCCGGCCACCTGTTCGGCTATGAGGCGGCACGGGCCATCGATACGACTGCGGTGCCGCTGCGCGCGGCGCGCGAGATCGTCGAGCATGCCGTCGCCGAATCGGACTCGGCCGCGGAGATCCTGTCGGTGGTCCGCATCCAGATCCGCCAGCACACCGAGGCCTTCGATGAGATCCTGGGTCGCGGCGACTACGACGGCCAACTCGATGCCCGCACCGTCGTGGGACTCGCGAGGGTGCTGCGCGATGTCGGTTCCGATGACCCGGTGGCCGAATACCAGCGTCGGACCGGCCGTGTCGCCGATCCGGGTTCGGTGATCGACGACCTCGTCGCCGCGCTGACCATGGCGATCGAGGAGTTGACCCGGCCGATCGATGCCATCAAACATCAGGCCAAGACGGTCACCGTCGGGATCTCGCGCAGCGATGAGGGGGTCATCGACCGTGTGCTCGTCCAGGCGGTGCTCGGCGCCGGTGCCGGCCGCGAGCGGCTCTCGTATCAGACGCTGCGGGTGCTCGCCGATCTCGATCCGGCCGTCGCCGAGGTGACCGGGTACACCCGCTACGGCATCGAGGGCTCCACCATCCAGATCATCGACCGCGGTGGCCTCGCCCGGGACCTGCCGAGCCGGGTCCGTGACAGCAATGAACTTGTCGGCACCAAACGGCGTATCGCCGCTGAACGCGAGGTGCTCGTGGCACGCGGTCGCAGTGATGGCCGCACCGTGATCTTCGTGCCCGAGCTCAAAGGCGGGGTCTGCACCGGGATCACGCTGTTGCATGTGCGCTTCCACGACCGCCTCGAGGTCGATGTCATGCGTTCGGTGCTCGTCGGCTACGACCGCCGCTATGACCGCCTGGTCGACTGGGTGTCTGAGACCGAGGGCCATTTCGACGATGAGCTGCTCGGCAGCGTGCCGGTTGTCGATCTGTTGATCAATCCGATCTCTGAGACCGCGGACCACTGGCGCCGATGATCGGTGTCGGTGTCGACCTCGTCGAGATCGAACGGTTCCGGATCGCGCTGGACCGGACCCCATCGATGCGCACCCGCCTGTTCCGGCCAGAGGAATTGGACTATGTCGACACCAAATCCGATCCGGTGCCGTCGCTGGCGGCACGGTTCGCGTCGCGCGAAGCGACCATGAAGGCCCTCGGTGTCGGACTCGGGGCGTTCGGATTCCACGATGTCTGGGTCGATCGGGCGCCGTCGGGCGCACCGGTGCTCATGGTGTCGGGAGCCGCAGCCGATCTCGCCGAGCGATCCGGGGTGAGTGTCTGGCATCTCAGCATCAGCCACGATTCGGCGATGGCGATCGCCACCGTCATCGCCGAGTGAGAGCCACCGAGCACAGAGATGGACCTGTGGGCTCGTCGCTGCTCGTACGCTGAGGGGCGTGATCGATGTCCTCACCCCAGCTGAGATGCGCGCCGTCGACGAGGCAGCCGACGTCGACGTCGAGATCCTGATCGAACGAGCCGGGGCCGCGGTGGCCGATGCGGCCATCGACATGTTGGACGGTGTCTACGGTCGCACCGTCGTGGTGATCGCCGGCCCGGGCAACAACGG
>SKFX01000020.1 GCA_007117775.1 Ilumatobacteraceae bacterium | reverse complement strand
GATGCGCACCGAACAGCGTTCACTCGAGATCGCGCAGCTGACCGACCGACTGCGCCACCGCCATGACAAGGTGGTCGGGTTCGATCTCGCTGGCGCCGAGACCGGTTGGCCGCCGTCACTGCACGCCGACGCGCTCACCTTCGCCCGCGAACGCCACCTCAACATCACCATCCACGCCAGCGAACCCCCTGATCTCGAGTTGATCTCGGGTGCGCTCGCCCACGGCGCGCACCGCATCGGCCATGGGGTCCGCCTCCAGGCCGATACCGAGATCGGTGATGACGGTGAGTTGGTCCTCGGCCCGCTCGCACAGTTCGTGCTGGATCATCAGATCCACCTCGAGATGGCGCCCACCTGCAATGTGCAGATCGGCGCCACCCCGGCGGTCGATCAGCATCCCGTCGGCGCGTTCCTGCGGGCCGGGTTCAATGTCGGGATCAACACCGATAACCGGCTGATGAGCAATGTCATGCCGTCATCGGAACTGCTGGCGGTGACCACTGCGTTCGATCTCGACGCCGCTGAGATCCACCGACTCGTCACCAATGCCATCGAGTCGTCGTTCGCGCCGATGGCGGCTCGGCAGGCCATCGTGGACGCCCTCGCCACCACCACCGGACAAGAAGGCCTAGCCTGAGGGTGTGCTGAACGACTCCCAGATCAACGAGTTCCACCGTGACGGCTTCGTGGTCGTCGAGGATTTCATCGACGCCGCGTCGCGTGAGGCGCTGCGGGAACGTGCCCTGCAGTTGGTGGATGAATGGGAACCCCACAGCGAGTCGTCGCAGTCGGTGTTCACCACCGATGAGCAAGAGCGCGCCAGTACCCGCGAGTTCCTCGACAGCGGCGACGGCATCTGGTGTTTCTTCGAGCCCGGCGCCGTCGACGCCGAGGGGAACGTGACCCGACCGCGCCATCTCGCCATCAACAAGATCGGCCACGCCATGCACGATCTCGACCCGGTGTTCTCCGAGATCTCCCATCGCCCCGAACTCGCCGAGGTGGCCGCCGATGTCGGCCTCACCGATCCGCTCGCGCTGCAGAGCATGTACATCTTCAAACAGCCCGGTATCGGCGGTGAGGTGGGATGCCATCAGGATGCGACCTTCCTCTACACCGAACCCATCTCAGTGAAGGGCTTCTGGTTCGCCATCGAGGACGCGACGATCGACAACGGTTGTCTGTGGGCGGCCCCCGGCGGCCACCGCAGCGGTCTGCGCCAACTCTTCGAGCGCACCGAGGCCGCCGGTGGGATCCCAGCAGCGCACAGCACCTCCGACGATGACGCCGACTCCCCCGGACTGACCAGATTCCGTGAACTCGACCCGACACCACTGCCGTCGCCGCCCGGTGACCTGGTGCCCCTCGAGGTCCCGGCAGGAACGCTCGTGGTCCTCGATGGCCTCCTGCCGCACTGGAGTGATGTGAACCGTTCTGCGATCAGCCGCCACGCCTACACCCTGCACTGCATCTCGGCGCGTGCGCAGTATCCGTCGTGGAACTGGCTGCAGCGCTCCACACCGCTGCGTCCGCTCGGAGCCACTGCGTGAGCGATGCCCTCGACCGACTGATCGAACGCGCCCCCAAAGCGGTCCTGCATGACCATCTCGACGGCGGTCTGCGACCCGCCACGGTCATCGAGTTGGCCAACGAGTTCGGCTACCGCGACCTGCCGACGACCGATGTCGATGATCTGCGCCGCTGGTTCAACCGCGGTGCCAAGCGCAACGATCTGGTGCTGTATCTCGAGACCTTCGCCCACACCGTCGCGGTCATGCAGCACCGCGACCAACTCGAACGCGTCGCCTATGAATGCGCTCAGGATCTCGCCGATGACGGTGTCGTGTATGCCGAGGTGCGTTTCGCCCCCGAGTTGAACCTCGAGGCCGGACTGACCCTCGATGAGGTGGTCGGAGCCGTCCAGGCGGGCTTCGAGCGCGGCGCGGCCGGAACCGGCCTTGCGATCCGCACCATCTTGTGCGCGATGCGCACCGCGGCGCGCAGCCTCGAGATCGCCGAGTTGGCGGTGCGCTGGCGCGATGCCGGTGTGGTGGGCTTCGATATCGCCGGCGCCGAGGCCGGCCATCCCCCGGCACGGCATCTCGATGCCTTCCAATATGTGGTCCGCAACAACTTCCACTCGACGATCCATGCCGGTGAGGCCTTCGGTCTGCCGAGCATCGCTGAGGCTCTCCACTACTGCGGCGCCGAGCGACTCGGCCACGGGGTGCGCATCATCGATGACATCTCCGCCAGCACCGATGACGAGTGGATCCTCGGCCCGCTCGCCACCTATGTCCGCGATCGGCGTATCCCCCTCGAGTTGTGTCCGACGTCGAACGTCAACACCGGTGTGGTGGCATCGATCGCCGATCATCCGATCGGGATGCTCAAGGAGCTGCGGTTCAGGGTGACGCTGAACACCGACAACCGCCTGATGAGCGACACCTCGATGAGCCGCGAGTTCCAACAGGCATGCTGGGCGTTCGGCTGGGGTCTCGACGATGTCGAATGGCTGACGATCAACACCGTCAAGAGCGCCTTCGCCACGTTCCCTGAACGTCTCGACATCATCAACCGCATCATCAAACCGGCCTACGCACAGTTGCGCACCGAGGTCGACTCAGCCACAGGAGCGAACCGATGAGCCTGCGCGTCACCCTGGTCGAACATCCGCTCGTTGCCGATTCGCTGCGTCGCATACGCGATCGCAGCACCCCCAATGCTTTGTTCCGTCAGAACCTCGAGCGGATCGGCACGCTGTTGATCGCCGAGGCGACGCGCGATCTCCCACTGGATCGCACCACCGTCGAGACCCCGATGACCACCGCGGCGGCCCAGCGCCTCAGCGTGCAGCCCGTCGTGGTGCCGGTGCTGCGAGCCGGACTCGGCTTCGTGCGCCCCGCCCAGGACCTGCTGCCCGATGCCGATATCGGCTTCATCGGCATCTCGCGCAACGAGGAGACCTTCGAACCGCATCCATATGTGAACAAACTGCCCGACTCCTTGGCCGGACGGCCGGTGATCGTCATCGACCCGATGCTGGCCACCGGCGGTTCGCTGGTGCACACCATCGAGTTGCTCCTCGAACGAGGTGCACCGGCACCGATCCGGGTCGTGTGTGCGCTCGCGGCTCCCGAGGGGATCGAGCGGATCCGCACCGCCGGGTTCGACCTCGAGATCTACACCGCGGCGATCGACGACCACCTCGATGCCAACGCGTTCATCATCCCCGGCCTCGGCGATGCCGGCGACCGACAGTTCGGCTCAGCATCATCGAACAACGATTCACCCTGACGCCATCGCGTCGGGGCTCATGGCGGTGATCAGAGCAGCGCGGCGAGCGCCTCGAGTGCCGGGGTCGGATCGGCCTCGATCGCCTCACCGTAGAGCTTGACCTTGGGTTCAGTGCCGCTCGGGCGCACCTGGACACGCACCCCGCCATCGGTGAGGAGTCGCAGCAGATTGGCCTCGGCGAATTCGCTCACCTCGATGACGCGCCGTCCATCGAGTTCATCAGGTGGATCGGTGAGCAGTCGCGCCACCGCAGCACGGGCATCATCGGGATCCATGCGCACCGAGATCTCAGCGATCCGGTAGCGGCCGAATCGTGCTGCGATCTCATCGAGACGGCCCTCGAGATCGGTGCCGTCCACCGCTGCCTCTGCGGCGATCTCAGCCATCATCACCGCAGCCGAGATCCCGTCTTTGTCGCGCGGCCGATCCGTGACGAGATAGCCGAGGGCCTGTTCGTAGCCGAAGACGAAGCGCCGATCGGATCGCTCGGCGATCTCGCGGGCGATCCATTTGAAGCCGGTGAACACCTCGGCATGGTCGACACCGGCGGCCTCGGCCATCCGGCCGAGCAGCGAGGACGACACCATCGAGGAGATCACCAATCGGTCATCGCCCTCGGTGTGGCGGAGCACATGATCAGCGAACAACCAGCCGATCTCGTCACCGCCGAGTCGACGCGCCGTGCCATCGTTGCCGATCACCGCGACGCCGAGGCGATCGGCATCGGGGTCATGGGCGAGCGCGATCGATGCACCGGCGCGCCGTGCCGCCTCGATGACGAGGTCCATCGCTCCGGGCTCCTCGGGATTCGGGAACGACACCGTCGGGAAGGTCCCATCGGGTTCATGCTGTTCGGCCACCGCCACCGGCT
>SKFX01000083.1 GCA_007117775.1 Ilumatobacteraceae bacterium | reverse complement strand
GATGAGATCGCCCGGCGCTGGGAGACGTTCCGTGCCGGAGCCATCGAGTCCTACACCACCCGGCGCGACCTCCCCGCCAGCGATGGGACCAGCCGGCTGTCGACGGCACTCAAATGGGGGGCGATCCATCCGCGCACCCTGGTGGCAGGCCTCGACGGCGGTCTCGAGGGTCGTCTGGCCGTTGGCGAGTTCGCGTCAGAGTCCCAGCGGGTGTTCCTGAGCGAGTTGGCGTGGCGGGATTTCTATGCCGATGTGCTCCTGGAGCGCCCCGAGACCGCCTGGACGAACCTGAATCCGGTGATGGACACCATGGTCGTCGACACCGACCGGGCCGCCAGGGAACGCTTCGAGCGGTGGGCGGGCGCCGAAACCGGGTTCCCGATCGTCGATGCGGCGATGCGGCAGTTGGCGGCCACGGGGTGGATGCACAATCGGCTGCGCATGATCGTGGCCAGCTTCCTGGTCAAGGATCTCCATCTTCCCTGGCAGTGGGGCGCCGCGCATTTCATGGCGCAGTTGAGCGACGGCGATCTGGCGTCCAATAATCACGGCTGGCAGTGGGCGGCGGGCACCGGCACCGATGCAGCACCGTATTTCCGGGTCTTCAACCCCTGGACCCAGCAGCAGCGTTACGACCCCGACGGTGAGTTCGTGGCCAGCTGGGTGCCCGAGGCGGGCACCGATCGCGCCATCGCGCCGATGGTGGACCACGCTGTTGAGCGCGATGAGGCGCTTCGCCGCTACCGCAACGTCACGGCCAGCCGCCGGTAGGTATCATTGGGGCGTCATGCTCGACGAACGAAAGACCGCGATTCTCGGCGCCGTCGTCCAGGAATACATCGCGACCGCCCAACCCGTCGGCTCCAGCCATATCGCTGACGCGCCCGGGGTCGCGGTCTCGTCGGCCACGGTGCGAAATGAGATGGCGGTCCTCGAACAGGAGGGGTACCTCGTCCAGCCCCATACCTCGGCGGGGCGGATCCCGACCGATAAGGGCTATCGGTTCTTCGTCGACCATCTGACCCAGCCCGGAGTGCTCGATGCCAGCACCACCGCCCAGGTCGGCTCGTTCTTCTCAGCCGCCCACGGCCGGCTCGAAGAGCTCTTGCACCGGACCTCGACACTGGTCAGTCAGATGACCACCTATCCGTCGGTGGTGCTGGGCCCCAAATACGATGAGGCCCGGGTCCGCAGTGTGCAACTCGTCGGCCTCTCGGACACCTCGGCCACACTGGTCGTGGTGCTCGGCAACGGTGTGGTCGAGAGCCAGATCCTCGAGTTCGACGAGGTGGTCTCCGAAGCTCGGCTCGCCGCTGCGGTCGCGCAGCTGTCGGGAGCGATGGTCGGGGCCACGGTGTCGTCGGTGACCGAGATCGCGCCCAGCGGTGATGAGATCACCGATCGGGTCGGTAGCGCTGCGCTCGATGCGCTGCGGGCTGTCTCGACCGATGACCATGTCTACCTGGGCGGGACCGCAGCGGTGGCATCGGCATTCGATGCCGTGGAGATCGTGCGGACCGTCCTCGAAGCGCTCGAGCAGCAGTTCGTGGTGGTCTCGCTGATCCGAGACATCCTCGATCGCGGGATGAGCGTGGCCATCGGCGGTGAGCACGGTGTGGAGCCCTTGGCCGCCTGTTCGGTCGTGGTGGCACCGGTGCTCGTCGACGGTGAGCATCTCGGATCGGTGGGGGTGCTCGGGCCCACCCGGATGAACTACCCTCAGGCGCTCGCCACCGTCGATGTGGTCAGCGACCGCCTCGGACGACACCTCGGTGAGAACTGACCCCGATGGCAGCTGACTTCTACGACCTGCTCGGCGTCTCGCGCCAGGCCAGCGCCGATGAGATCAAACGCGCCTATCGCCGACGGGCGCGCGAACTGCATCCCGATGCCAATCCCGACGATGCGACCGCGGCGGAGCGGTTCCGTGAGGTGGCCCGGGCCTATGAGGTGCTGTCGGACCCCGATCAGCGCGCCCGCTATGACCGCTACGGCGAGGCCGGGGTCGGCGGTGCCGGCGGCGGAGGCGGATCAGCCGAGGACCTCTTCGGTGGCGGCCTCGGGGACATCTTCGAGGCCTTCTTCGGTGGTAACGGTCCCTTCGGCGGGGGAGCGGGAGGGCCCTTCGGTGGCGGGCGCGGGTCATCGGGGCCGCCGGCGGGCCAGGATATGGAGATCATCGCCGATCTCGACTTCGAACAGGCCGTGTTCGGCGCCACCATCAACGTCGCGTTGAAGTCTCCGCAGCGCTGCGAGGACTGTGGTGGCACCGGTGCCGGTTCGGGAACCCGGCCGGTGACCTGCTCGGACTGCAACGGTGTCGGCCAGGTGCGCCGGGTGCGCCAGAGCGTGCTCGGCCAGATGGTCAGTGCGAGTCCATGCGGCCGCTGCAGCGGCACCGGCGAGATCATCACCACCCCGTGTGCGACGTGTCGCGGTGAGGGACGCGTCACCGCCGATGTCGACTATCAGGTCGAGATTCCCGCCGGTGTCGACACCGGCTCCACGATGCGTTTGACGGGCCGCGGTGCGGCTGGGCCGCGCGGTGGGGCGACCGGTGATCTCTATGTGCATCTGCGCGTCGGCGACCACGACCGCTATCGGCGCGACGGCAACGATCTCATCACCCAGGTACCCGTTTCGATCGCTCAGGCGGCGCTCGGGACGCGCTTCACCCTGCCGACCTTGGATGGTGACGAGGAACTGGTCATCCCGGCCGGCACCCAGCACGGTCGTGAATTCGTGTACCGCGGCCGTGGGGTGCCGCGCCTGCAGGGCCGTGGCCGCGGCGATCTGCGCGTCGAGGTGCATATCGAGATCCCGACCGATCTGAACGATGATGAGGCCGAGATGCTGCGCCGGTTCGCCGAGGGTCGCGGTGAGACCGTCGGAGAATCCGGCCCGGGTCTGTTCGCCCGCATCAAGTCTGCATTCTCGTGACCGGTCCGCGCCGACCACCCGTCGCCGACGGTCTGCGTCGGTCCGCGGCGCATCTGTATGTCGCGGACCTCGAAGCCCCCGAACTCGACGATGACAGCCGTCACCATGTCCGGGTGTTGCGGGTCGCCGCGACGGAAACCGTCACGCTGACCGATGGTCGGGGTCGGTGGTGCATGGCGCGCGTCGTCGACGGTGCACTCGTCGAGGTCTCGGACCCGCACACCGAACCCGGACCCGAGATGCCGTTCACGCTGATGGTCGCGATCCCCAAACAGTCGCGTCCCGAACTCATCGTCCAGAAGGCGACCGAATTGGGCGTCGATCGCATCGTCTGGTTGCGGACCCGCCGTTCGGTGGTGCGCTGGGATGCTGATCGTGCCGCACGCCAACATCAGCGACTCGAGCGGGTCGCGCTCGAGGCATCGCTGCAATGCCGTCGGGTCCACCTCCCGGAGATCTCCGGGCCGGTGGATGCCGACGAGGTGCTCGGCGGCGCGGCGATGGCCGAACCTGGTGGCCGAGCGATGCGCGCCGAGGACCGGGTGGTGGCGATCGGACCCGAGGGCGGCTGGACCCCCGAAGAACTCGAAGCGGGTGCGGCCACGGTCTCGCTCGGGCCGCAGGTGATGCGGGTGGAGACCGCCGCGATCGCCGCCTGCGCGTTGGCTGCGGTGCTGATATGACCGCTGGCGATCCCGCGATGGGCTTCGGGGTCTATCTGCACGTTCCATTCTGTGCCTCCAAATGCGAGTACTGCGCGTTCGCCACCTGGACCGATCGGCACCATCTGATCGAACGTTATATGGCGGGCGTCGAGGTCGATCTGGCGCGCTGGGTCGAGGCTGGGATGGAGCCGGCCACATCGGTGTTCGTCGGTGGTGGCACCCCATCACTGGTGGATCCGGCCGATCTCGGCCGCGTCCTGTCGGCGGTGCCCCTCGCTGCGGGTGCCGAGGTGACCGTGGAATGCAATCCCGATGATGTGACCGCTGAGATGATGCGCATCTACGCCGATGCCGGGGTGACACGTCTCAGTCTCGGAGTCCAGTCGATGGTCGATCATGTGCTCGCCGCCCTCGGCCGACAGCACCGACGTGACAATGTCGCCCGAGCGGTCGATCACATCCGCGCCAGTGCTATCGATCAGCTGAATCTCGATCTGATCTACGGCGCGGTCACCGAATCGGTGGATGACTGGGACGACACGATCCGATCCGTCCTCGCGATGGAACCCGATCACATCTCGGCCTATGCGCTGACCGTTGAGGCCGGCACACCACTCGCGCGCACTCCGGGCCGCCATCCCGACGATGATGACCAGGCGGCCAAATACGAACTCGCCGATGCCGCGTTCGGCTCAGCCGGTCTCGTGAACTATGAGATCTCGAACTGGTCGCGCCCGGGTGCGCAGTGCCGCCACAACCGCCTCTACTGGGCCCAGGGTGACTACATCGGGATCGGCTGTGCCGCCCATTCGCATCGGCGCGGCCGACGGTGGTGGAACCTGCGCACCCCCGAGCGATACCTCGACGCGATCGAGACCGGATCGAGCGTCGAGGCCGGTGCCGAGGAACTCGATGCCGAGACGATTCGCCTCGAGGGCCTGCAGTTGGCGCTGCGGATGCGCGAGGGTGTCGGGGTGGACGCCTTCGACGACGACAGCGCCGCCACCCTGGCTGAGGCCGGCCTGATCGAACGCTGCGATGATCGCTGGGTGCTGAGCCTCCGCGGTCGGCTGATGGCCAATTCAGTGGCCATGTATCTGCGCTGAGCGGCGACTCGGGCCCAGGTCCCATCAGGTGGTCGATGTACCGGGGAGGCTGGTACCATCTGGAGCGCTGTAGGGCGCGTAGCTCAGTTGGTTAGAGCGCTACCATGACACGGTAGAGGTCCCGGGTTCGAGTCCCGTCGTGCCCACCACTGCAGATGGATCCGATGCCGACGGATCGGTTCGATCCCGGTATCGCGACGATGTTCCTGCTACACCTTGCGGGGTGGCAATCCTGCTCGCCGGCCTCGCAGCGCTCCTGTACGGCACCTCTGACTATGTCGGTGGCCGGGCCAGTCGGCGTCTGTCGCCGCTGGTGCTGATCGCCATCGCCGACGCGATCGGCCTCGTGGTGATCAGTCTCATCGTGTGGCGCCTCGGCGATCCGCGGCCTCCCACCGGATCGCTGCTCTGGGGTTCGGCGGCCGGACTCTGCGGTCTGCTCGGTGTCCTCAGCCTGTATCGGGCGCTATCGGCGGGGGTGATGACCGTGGCGGCACCGATCACCGGTGTGGTCGGTGTCTCGATCCCCGTCGTGGTCGGCTTCGCGCTCGGGGATCGGCCCGGTGTCGTGGCGATCTTCGGGATCGCGCTGGCGATCGCGGCCGTGGCTTTCGTCAGCGGTGCCATCGGGGTGCCGCATCAGCCAACGCCGCGCCGGGTCGTGGCCTTCGCGGTGCTGGCCGGCACCGGATTCGGGCTGTTGTTCGTCTTCTACCAACGCGCCGGTCTCTCGGGTGGGTGGTGGCCGCTGGTGGCGGCGCGTTCCACCACGGTGCCGGTCATCTGGACGCTGCTGGCAACGATGTTCATCACCGAGCGTCGCCGAGCCGCAGCGGTGGCTGCGCCGATCGGTTCCAGTGTCGACTCCAGGGTCGAACCGGCGGTCGATTCGATGGACGGCGCATCATCGCCACCCGAGCCGTCAGCGTTCGAGATCGGCTTGGGTGGGGAGTCCATTCAGACGGCGGTGCGCCCCGCAGAGCCGACGCCGTCGATCCTTCGACTCGATCGGGCCGGGGCACTGTCGGCAGTCGCGATCGCGTTCTTGGCCGGCGGGGCGAACGCCGCCTATCTGGCCTCGACGCGCTACGGGCTGTTGTCGATCGTGGCGGTGGTGGTGACGTTGTTCCCCGCGGTGACGGTGACGCTCGCCATGGTGCTCGATGCCGAGCGGGTCCGCCGGCCCCAGTCGATCGGACTGGTGCTCGCCGGTCTGGCCGTGGTGCTGGTGACCATCGGCGCCTGAGATTCGGCGGCGAGCGGCGGGGATCTCGACTCAGCGCGGTTCGCGAGCCAGGCCGAGGACGCGTTCACCCAAGATGTTGCGCATCACATCAGAGGTGCCACCCATGATGGTGTACCCGGGGGCATAGGCGAGCCCGGCGGTGACGTCGTTCCAGAGCGTGGCCTCGGCTCCGAGCACCTGGGAGACGAACTGCGCCACCTTCCACTCATGTTCGGTGCAGGCGCATTTGGTCGCAGCGGAGAATCCCGCCGGGGCCTGGCCGAGCACCTCGCGGGTCACCAGGATGCGCCCGATGCGATACATGGTCTCGAGTTCGGCGATCTGCTGGCGGATGCAAGGGTCGCTGGTGTCGGCGCGACCCAGTGCCAATTCGTACAGCGCCCGGTTCGAGACCAGGCGGTCGATCCCGCCGCGCTCGTGCTCGAGTTGGCGCATGGTCTGTTTGAACGCATTGCCCTCGACACCGACCAGATTCGTCGCCGGAACCCGGACATCGGTGTACCAGACCTCGGCGAAATGCCGGTTGGTGGTCATATCGGTGATGGCGCGCACCTCGATGCCGGGGGTGTCCATCGGCACGATGATCTCACTGATCCCGGTATGGGGTGGTCCATCAGATGAGGTGCGACAGATCAGGTAGCAGTAATCGGCCACCTCACCGAAGCTGGTCCAGATCTTCTGGCCGTTGATCACGAAGTCGTCACCGTCGCGCTCGGCGCGTGTCGACAACGCTGCCAGATCCGATCCGGCATCGGGTTCGGACATCCCGATGCACCAGGTGGTCTCTCCGGCCAGGATGCCGGGCAGGAACTCCGCCTGCTGGTCGGGCCGTCCGAAGTTGATGAGGGTCGGGCCCATCTGGCGATCAGCGAACCACATCGCCGCGATCGGGGCCCCAGCGGCGATGAGTTCCTCGCCGATGATCAGCCGGTCGAGCGCCGGTCGACCACCACCACCGTATTCGGTGGGCCAGGTCAGCCCGATCCAGCCGAGCGCGGCGAGTTCTGTGGCGAACTGTTTGGAATAGCCGTTGATCCACGAGTCGTTATGGCGTCCGAATCGTGCCACGGCATCGGCGGCGACGTCACGAGCCTGAGCGCGCAATCGCTCCTGCTCGGGCGTCCAGGAGAAATCCATCAGGCCCCTCGCCCCTCAGCCTGCCATCCACCGCCGCACATCGCGTCAGCGGTCCGCTACTGCGATGTAGTCGCGTTCGGCCTCACCGGTGTACCACTGGCGCGGCCGGGAGATCTTCTGATCCGAATCGTTCAACAGTTCGTCCCAGTGCGCCAACCAGCCGACGGTGCGCGGGATCGCGAACAGCACGGTGAACATCTCGATCGGGAACCCCATCGCCTGGTAGATCAAACCCGAGTAGAAGTCGACATTGGGGTAGAGGCGACGATCGACGAAGTAGGGGTCGCTGAGCGCGGTCTCCTCGAGCGCGAGGGCGATATCGAGCAGCGGGTTCTTGCCGGTGACTTCGAACACGTCATAGGCGGCGCTCTTGATGATCGCGGCCCGCGGGTCATAGTTCTTGTAGACCCGATGGCCGAATCCCATCAGGCGGCCCGCTCCGGCCTTCACCGAGTCGATGAATGCCGGGACCTGATCGATGGTGCCGATATCGGCCAGCATCCGAACCACGGCCTCATTCGCGCCGCCGTGCAGGGGCCCGTAGAGCGCGCTGGCGGCTGCGGCTGCCGCCGAATAGGGATCGGCCTGGCTGGAGCCGACGACACGCATCGCGGTGGTCCCGCAGTTCTGTTCATGGTCGGCGTGGAGGATGAACAGCACGTCCATCGCCCGCTCCAGGGCGGGATGGACCTCGTAGTCGCCGATCTTCCACATCATGTTCAAAAAGTTGGCCGGATACGTCAGATCGTTGTCGGGGTAGTTGAAGGGCAGGCCGACCGAGAACCGGTAGCACATCGCTGCGAGCGTCGGGCTCTTGGCGATCAGGCGCACGATCGAGTTGTGGCGTGCATCGGGATCACCGATCGCCTTGGCGTCTTCATAGAACGTGCCGAGCGCGGCGATGGCCGAGACGAACATGCCCATTGGATGGGCGTCATAGTGGAATCCGTCCACGAAGCGCTTGCGCATGTTCTCGTGGATGAAGGTGTGATGGGTGATGTCATCGACCCAGATGCTGAGCTGTTCGGCGGTCGGCAGTTCGCCATTGAGCAACAGATAGGCGACCTCGAGGTACGTCGAGTGCTCGGCGAGCTGTTCGATGGGATAGCCGCGATAGCGCAGGATCCCGTTATCACCATCGAGGTAGGTGATCGACGAGCGACATGAGGCCGTCGAAAGATAGGCCGGGTCGTAGACGTACAGGTTCGGATCGAGTTCGCGGATCGCCGATGAGGGGAACACCCCATCGGTGATCGGCACGGTCACGGTCTTGCCGGTGCGGTCGTCGGTGATGGTGATGGTGTCGGGCACGTTGCTTCCTTCGTGACGCTGTCATGGGGCCTCCGAGGAGGCTGGAATGGGGCTTGCTCCCCGGGACGAACTTAGTTGGCCGGCGGCGAATCCATCCAACCCTCGCCGGGTTCGAATCGCTGGAGACGAGCGGCGTCTGCGCCGGAACGTCAGAATCGCGCCGAGTGCTGACACACTCACGGGGTGGATTCGCCACCGACGTCACCGATCGGAGCCGACTCTGCGGTCCCAGAGCGGGGCTGGTTCGCGGATCGTGGCCTCGGCCATGAGCGCTTCGGCATCATCTTATTGCTCATCCTGAGCGGTTTCTTGGTGTCCGGATTCGATCAGGAGGGGGTGGCGCGGATCGCCACCGCGGGGCTGAACGCACTGATCTTGGTGATGGTGTTCCGAGAGACCGGGATTGCCCGCTCGAGCAGTCGCGTGGTCACATTGGTGTTCGTCGGGGTGCTCTCGTTGTTGCTGGTGTCGCTCGTCGATCATCGAGAGGCCTCCGGTGGGGTGGTCTGGACCTTCCAGGCGGCGATCGCGATCGCGATCGCGGTGGCCATCACGGCGCGGATCCTGCGCCATCGCCGAGTCGGGCTGCAGACGGTGTTCGGCGCCGTCTGCGTCTACGTCATGGTCGGCATGGCCTTCGCCTTCGTCTACGGCGGTCTCCAGGCGATCATGGGCCCGCAGGTGTTGCAGGTCAACGACGGCGGCGATGTCGATCCGCTCTACTACAGCATCGTGACCTTGACCACGCTCGGGTTCGGCGATATCACCTCACCGGAGGTGCTGGTGCGACGCATCACGATGATCGAGGCGATGTTCGGCCAGTTGTTCCTCGCCACGATGGTGGCGCGACTGGTGTCGATGTTCGGCCGCGAGCGCGAGGAGGTCGATGCGGCCTGAGCGCCGACGGCGGAACTGAGCGATCTCAGCGTCGTTCAGGACTCCTCGATGGCGTTGAGGAACTGCTCGAAGTCGCTGTCCTCGCCACCGAGCAACCAGACGACGAGCTCGGGGCTCCCGTCACCATCGTCATCGTTCCACGGCATCACGCCGTCGATCAGGTAACGGTCGATGGTGATGTCGTCAGTGCCCGGCGTGATCGGTGCGACGATGGCGAGTTCGACCTCGGCGTCCATCGGTTGTTCGTTCAGAAAGTCGATCAGTTCTCTGACCTGCATGGTTCCTCCGTGGGTGCTCGGGTGGTTGTGGTCTGTGACAGAGGCGGTCGGGCCGCGCCGCTGAGCGGGCACATGTCCGATGTTGGCGATGAGTCTGGCACGGCCTCAACTGTCCGCGAGCCAGATATCGGACCGTTCCAAGAGGAACAGGCTGACGTGCTTGCAGCGCTCCAGGTAGACCGAGATCGATGCGTCGTTGTTGAGATACACATCAGCCAATTCCGTGGTCAGGCGCGACACGATCGACAGACTGCGCTCGGGTGCATCGGTGACCGCTGGGATCGAATCGATCGCCGAGACCTCGACAGGCAAGTCGAGGCCGCCGATACCGGCCACTTCGGTCGCCAACACCAGCAGGTCCGGAGGGTGCGGCAGCGGCGGCAGGGTCCAGGTGAAGATCAGCGGGAACACGAACCCCGACGGCGGCTCATCGTCGAGATCGTCGAGTTTCATGATCTCGTCCTCGAACCCCAAGAGCGCACGCGGGTCCACATCGAGCGACAGATGCAGATCGATGGGGCCACTGCAGGCCTCCTCGGGATGCAGGTCCACCTCCCACAGCTGGCGCAGCGAATAGGTCTCGACGAAATGACGTTCGTCGTGGACGTGGAAGCCGTGGTCGATGGCCTGGGACTTCACATCGGCGATGAAGCCGGCTACGTCGATGACTGCCATTGCGATCCGATCACTGCGTTCCTGCTGCAAATCCGCCGGGGGAGCACCCGGGCATCACCGACTCCTCACGCCTGCGACACTACCGTGCTTTGGGTGAGCAGTCGCACCCCGCGCGTCCCGACAGATGGTGGCCATGGCGATGTGATCGAGTTGTTCGATCGGATCTGCGACGGGGTCGCAGAGGTGCTCGCCGCCACCACCGACTGGGGCGCATCGGGGCTGAGACAGGACCAATACAGTGTCGATCTCGCAGCGGACCGGGTCTCCACCGAGGGTCTCCATGGCGCCGGGTATGCGGTGTTGTCCGAGGAGTCGGGGATCACCGCCCCGCCCGGCGGCCCCGACGACGCTCCGGTCGTGGTCGTCGACCCGCTCGACGGGTCCACCAATGCAAGTCGCGGCATTCCATGGTTCGCGACCGCACTGTGCCTGGTCCGAGATGATCCCGACACCGGCGCGGCGGTGCCGGTCGCAGCGATGGTGGCCAACCATGCGACCGGGTCGCGTCATTGGGCGGTGCGCGGCCAAGGAGCCGTTCTCGACGGCGCCCCGATCAGTGTGTCGGGGTGTCGCGAGCTGTCTGCGTGCATGCTGGGTGTCAACGGCCTCCCAGATCGCCATTACGGCTGGGCGCAGTTCCGCGCCATGGGCGCAGCAGCACCCGATCTGTGTTCGGTGGCGTCGGGGGTGCTCGACGCATGGTGCGATATGACGTCGGCGGGACACGGGGTATGGGACTACCTCGCAGCGCTGCTGATCTGTGAAGAGGCCGGAGCCCATATCGCCGAGGTGAACGGCGACGATCTGGTGATCCTCGACACCCAACAGCGCCGTATCCCGGTCGTGGCCGCCACTGCGGAATTGCTCGAGGTGCTGCTCGAGCAGCGTCGCGCGCGTTCGGCGCGCCGCTGACGGTCAGGTGCGTCGGTTCTCAGCGGTAGGCTCTGCGTCTCGTCGGGCGCATAGCTCAGTTGGCTAGAGCGCTTCCCTTACAAGGAAGATGTCGGGGGTTCGAGTCCCTCTGCGCCCACCACATTGCGCGCCGGATCACGCGATGAGGCCGTCCGGTGCCCAACTGAGTTGAGGGTCAACTGCGAGCTTTGAGGGCGTCGCGGATCTCGGTCAGCAGTTCGACCTCGGTCGGCTCGTCCTCGTCGTCTTTGGAGCGCTTGGTGGAGTTGTAGGCCTTCACCACGAGGAACGCCACCAGCGCAACGGCGAGGAACTGCACGATGGTGGTCAGCACCTGGCCGAACTCGAGGTAGGTCGCATCGGGTCCTTCGCCGCGGATCCGCAGCCGAATGGCCGAGAAGTCGGGCTGGCCGAAGATCGCGGCGATCAGGTTCATGAAGACCCCGTCGACGAGGGCGGCCACCACCGGGGCGAACGCTGAGGCCAAGAGTACGGCGATGGCCAGATCGACCAGATTGCCGTTATTGACGAACTCCTTGAATTCGGAGATGAGTGATTTCACTGGTGCGCCTCCCGGGCGATGTCTCAACGATGGTGCTCACAGTGCAGGCGACGACACGAACTCGTTGGGTTGAGGGCTGCCGCCGCTGTCACTAACAGTTCAGTATCACAACCCGGCACCGCTCGAGCAAGGATTTGCGAGATCGGGTCTGGTGTCGCCCACTGCACCATCGGCATCGATGGCGTTGGGAACCGAGTGTGGCCGCAGTAGCGTAGGGGTTTCGTCATGTCAACTGCGGCTGACGATGAACATGGAGTAATGCAAAATGGCAACAGGTACCGTGAAGTTCTTCAACGATGAGAAGGGCTTCGGTTTCATCAGCCGCCCTGATGGAGACGACGTCTTCGTCCACTTCTCAAACATCGAGGGCACCGGCCGTCGGACGCTCGCCGATGGTCAGGACGTGGAATTCGAGATCGCTCCGGGTCGCAAGGGCCCTGAAGCGGTCAACGTCCGGGCGATCTGAGTGGCGTCAAGTCCGCAGTCGTTCAACAAGCGCCAGCGCGAGCAGGCCAAGCGCGAGAAGGCTGCTGCCAAACGCGCCCGCCGACACGCCCGCGACGATGGCGAAGATGAGGCGACGACGGACGCACCCGACGAGGACGCGCTGCTCGAACGATTCCGGGTGCTCAACGAGCGCCGGGCGTCGGGCGAGATCACCGCAGAGGACTTCGAGGTCGAGCGCGAGGAGATCTTCGGTCTTCTCGGGCTCGGCGAAGTCTGACGCGTCGCGAACTGGTCGATTCCATCGACCATGACAACCCATTGCCTCGAACCCCCTGGCCCAGTGTCAAGCGGTTGAGGTCGATGCAGTGACCGGAAGACGCCCCTTCGTCGATCTGTCGCGCCCGATATCGCATCGGGTGGATGATCTGATGACGATCACCGTCATCCGGAGCGGCCGGACCGACCGGTATGTGAGACAACGGGTCACTAGCATGGAATGCGCATGGCTCGCCTGACTTGGATCGCTCGCTTCGCGCTCGTGGTGGCAGCTGCGTCGCTGCTCGTCACCGCCACGGTGGTCGGCGTCGCGCCACGGCTGTGGCAGATGGCCAACGCCCATGATGAGCGACCGGTCGCGCTTCCCGAATTCCGTGAGCTGGCGCAGCGTTCCTATGTCTATGACGCGTTCGGCAACGAGATCGCCATCTACGAGCTCGAGAACAGTCAGCCGATCGATCTCGCAGAGGTCCCCGATCATGTCATCGCAGCGTTCCTGAGCGTCGAGGACAGCAACTACTGGGCGCACGGCGGGGTGAATGTGCGCAGTCTGTTCCGTGCCGCACTCTCGAACTTCGCCTCCGATGCTCCCCAGCAGGGTGCGTCGACGATCACCATGCAGGTGGTCAAGAACGACTATCTCGCCGGCCTGGAACGCGATGGCCGCTACAAGCTGCTGCAGATCGTGTATGCGTTGCGCCTCGAGCGCGAGGTGCCCAAAGAGGAGATCATCGAGCGCTATCTCAACACCGTCTTCTTCGGGAACAACTCCTATGGCATCGCCGCTGCAGCCGAGACCTACTTCGGCAAGACCGTCGCAGACCTCACGCTCATCGAAGCGGGCTTCCTCGCCGGCCTCGTGCGATCACCGTCGGGATATGACCCGATCACCAATCCCGAGCGCAGTCGGGCGCGCTTCACGCAGGTCATCGACCGGTTCGTCGCCGATGAACTCATCAGCATCGATGAGGCCGCCGAGTTGCTGGACGGTGCAACGGGATTCGTGATCCCCGAGCGGGTCAAGTCGCTGCCGTCGCGTACCTTGGCACGCACCCACTTCACCGAGACGGTCCGCGATATCCTCCTGAACCGCACCACCATCTTGGGTGACACCTATCAGGAGCGCTACTCGCAACTGTTCCGTGGTGGCCTGCGGATCTACACCACCCTCGATCCCTTCGCCCAGGTCCAAGCCGAACAGGCCCGTGACCTGCTGCCCGACACCTTCGAGGGTTTCGATGCCGCACTGGTGGCGCTCAACAACGCCGATGGGGCAGTGCGCGCCATGGTGGGAGGCCGCGGGTTCATCCCGCGCGAACGTGAGGTGAACCTGGCACTGGCACCGAGCCAGACCGGCTCGGCGGCCAAGATCTTCATTCTGGCGGCTGGGCTGCAGGCCGGTGCTGAACCCGGTGACATCTTGGACGGGACGCGTGGCTGCCAACTCCCCAATCCCGGGAACCCGTCCGAGCCGGTGTTCTCGATCACCGGTGGTGTCGCTGGTGGTGTGTTCTCGCTGCGCGAACACTCGTTCCGCTCGATCAACTGCGCCTTCGCCCGCCTCTCCCAGATCGTCGGCCTCAATCGCGTGGTCGATACCACCTATCGAATGGCGGCATCGCCGTACCTGTATCGGAGCCAACCGCCCACCGAGCGCACGCCGGTGCAGCCCTTCGCGAGTTATGCGACCGGAGCGAATGAGATGAGCCCGTTGGATATGGCTGTCGGGATGGCGACCATCGCCAATGGTGGAATCCACCGCTCGCCGTTCTTCGTCACCCATATCGACGATGCCGAGGGCAATCGGATCTACACCCATCAGATCATCGAGACCCGGGTGCTCGATGAGGACGTCGCGCTCAAAGCCGTCGACATCCTGAAAGACACGTCGCGCCGCGGAACCGGAAGCCGTGAGCTGTCGCGATTCGCGTCGCAGCGGCCGATCTCGGGCAAGACCGGTACCCAGCAGTCCAATGTGACGGCGTTCTTCACCGGATCGACGGTGCAGATGACCGCAGCGGTGGTGGTGCGTGACCCGAACCGGTACACACCGATGCGCAATGTCCGCGAATTCTCCAACGACGGTGTCTCGCGGGTGCAGGGTGGGACGTACCCGGCGCGGATCTGGGGTCGATTCATGGAACAGGCGCACCTGTTCGACCCGGTCCTCGACTGGCCGACGGCCCCGGGCCAGAACCGTGGGTCGGTGCGGCTGTACCTGCCGGGCAATGAATGCATCTACTCCGCTCCGGTGGTGG
>SKFX01000025.1 GCA_007117775.1 Ilumatobacteraceae bacterium | reverse complement strand
ACGGCCAATTCGGCTCCGGCCACCTCGGGCGGGCCGAGGAAGGCCAAGTCGCCGGTCACCGGCAGAATGGTGCCGACGACCAAGGCGCATTCGTCGACATCGGCGGCCTCGGTGATCTCCTCGACCGCGTCGTCGATGGCGCCCTCGATGTCGTCGACGGCTCCCTCGATGGTCTCTTCGATCTCATCGACCGCGTCTTCGACGGAATCGTCGCCACCGCAGGCTGCGATAACGAGTGAACCCGCCGCAAGCAGAGCGCCATATCGGCGCAAGCGTGAATTTCTCATAAGTGGTTGTCTCCCCCTGTTTCGAAGGCGCCGGATTGCGCCATCTCCTAGGTGCGACAAGCATATGTGTGAAACGCCTCAGGTACAAGCAGGGCGGCCATTCTCGCTACGGTCTTCATATGGCCGAAACACCGTCGACTCCATTGGCAACTCCATCGTCGGGCACCGAGGAGGTGCTCGTATCCGTCGAAGGGCATGTTGGCATCATCACCCTGAACGCTCCTGACCGGATGAATACGATCTCGGGGGCGATGCTCGATGGCATCTCGGCGGCCCTGCTGGCATGTGATGCGGATCCGAAGGTGCGATGCATCGTGTTCACGGGCGCAGGGCGGGCGTTCTGTGCCGGCCTCGACCTTGCAGCGCAGATGGCAGCGACCGGAGCCGACGGGGACGGGGGCGGTCAAACCCTCGGTGGTCTCGGCGATCTCTCAGCGATGGCGGGGGAGATCGATCTGCGCAACACCCCACCGATCGTGCTGCATCAGATCGACACCCCGGTGATCTGTGCACTCAATGGCGGCGCCGCCGGGTATGGCTTGGATCTGGCCCTCGGATGCGATATCCGGATCGCAGCATCGTCGGCCAAGTTGAATCCAGGCTTCGCGAAACGCGGCATCCTGCCCGAGAGCGGCGGCACGTGGTTGCTGCCGAGGATCGTCGGGGTGGCCCGCGCTGCGGAGATCGCGTTGCGGGGTCGGACTCTGATGGCTGGCGAGGCCCTGGAACTGGGTCTGGTCAACGAGGTCGTGGAGGCCGATGAGGTGATGAAGGCAGCGATGTCCATGGCTGCGGAGATCGCAGCAAATGCGCCGCTCGCGATCCGGGCGATCAAGCGCATGATGCGCGCTGCTGAGACTGAGACATTTGAGCAGCATGTCCATCACGTCTATCTGCAGTTGTTGCCGCTGTTGGGTACGCGTGATTTCGCTGAAGGTGTAGCGGCCTATATCGAACGGCGCGAGCCGCTCTTCGAGGGTCGCTGAGCGATGTCGGATGGTCGTGTTGGTGCCGACGGTGAGAGATTGGGGCTGCTCGAGAGTCTGGCGACCACGCGTTCGATCCGCCGCTACCGCAGCGATCCGATCCCAGACGAAGACCTAGCTGCGATCCTGCACTATGCCGGTCGGGCTCCGTCAGGATCGAATCGTCAACCGTTCCGATTCGTGGTGTTGGCAGATGATGGCCCCTCCCGTGAAGCGCGTGTCGTGCTGGGGGAGGCGTTCCGCTCCGGTTGGTCAAAAAAGCGGGCTGTCGACGGATATCGGCCCGGTCGCTTCGCTGACTCCATGCAGCACTTCGTCGACTCCTTCGAAGCGATTCCCGTCGTGGTGCTGGTCTGTCTCGAACGCCATCGTGCCCCCGATGTCTATGAGGGCGCATCGGTGTATCCGGCATGCCAGAACCTGCTGTTGGCAGCGCGCGGCCTCGGATACGGAGGTGCGTTGACGATGTGGCACCTCGCCGTCGAGGATGAACTCCGTCAGATCCTCGAGATCCCGGATCATGTCGCCCTGTCGGCGTGCATCACCCTCGGTCGACCGGTGGGCCGTCACGGCCCGGTGAAGCGGCGGCCAGTGGCTGAGATCACCCATATCGGCCGTTGGGGACGGCATCCGCAGTGGGAGGTTCCCGTTGAGCACCTCCAATGGGGACGTCGCGATGGCGGCGCGTCCCCGGGCGATCACGACCATGGCTGAAGCCGACCCCTTCGACGTCCTCTCGTTGCCGCGCGATGCGTCGCGCTCCGATATCGAATCTGCCCGGCGGCGTCTGGCGCGAGCTGTACATCCCGATCTGGGCGGCGACGCCGCCGCGATGCAACAGGTCAATCGTGCTGCGGATCTCGCCCTCGAGGCAGTTGCGCAGCGCGAAGCCGAGATCATGGTGCGCGACGAGTCCGGAGGCCCGGATGACTCGGCGCCTCGCAATCGCCACGGCGCCACCGAAGTCGAGGGTCGATGGTCGCCACCGCGCAGCGCCGCGGTCGTGCACGACCACCCGTCATTCGTGATCGAGGCGTTGCCCGTCGTCGCTCATGCGGCGCTCGTGGCCGTCGCCGGCCAACTCGGAGAGGTGACCGAGGACGACCCGCCCTATCTGCTCGAGGCGGTGATCGTCGATGACGACACCGCGCGTCTGTGGTGCCGGCTGGAACTGCTGCCCGAGGCCGGTTCGTCATCGGTCGGGTTGAGCGTTGCAGCGACGGGTGGTGGCATACCGGGCCCTGTCGAGATCGACCGGATCCGCGATCGCTGGATCTCAGGGCTCAACGCGTTGGACTGGTCGGGTCTCTAGCGGGCTCGGGATCGTGATCGGCCGCAGCTTTGGTGATGCGATCGATGATCGCAGCGCCGAGGCCCGACTCGTCGGGGAGCACGGCGATGACGGTGTCGACGCCACGTCGATCAGCGTCATGCAACGAGTCGTACAGCTCGCGGGCATAGCGCTCGAGGTCATCGCAGAAGTCGATGGTCTCGGCGCTTCGGCCCTCGGCACGGCAACGCTCGAGCAGTTCGAGCGCCTCTACCCGGTCGGCGGCGGCCAACACCCGAGCGAGAGGTGCGTAGTGTGCGGCGAGCATGCCGCTGGCACGCCTGGGCCCGCTCGCAGCAGACAGATCCCCGTCGAGCAGCTCGCCGATCTGCTCGGCTGAAACTCCGCCGGGCCGCAGCACCTGGATCGGTGTGCGGGTGCAGTCGACGATCGTGCTCTCGACGCCGATGGTGCACGGCCCTCCATCCAAGATGAGGTCGCAGCGTGAGTCCAGGAATTCCCCGAGATCATCATGAACATGGGTGGCGGTGGTGGGACTGAGGCGCCCGAAGCGGTTCGCCGACGGCGCCACGAGTGCTCCGGCCCCCGCGATCACCCTGCGTGCGAGGTCATGGGCGGGCACTCGGACTGCCACGGTATCGCGGCCACCGGTGATGAGATCGCTGACCTGATCGGAGCGACGAAGCAGCAGTGTCAGTGGTCCCGGCCAGAACGCTGCGGCGAGGCGGTGGGCGGTGGCTGGGATCTCGCGCGTCCAGGAGCCGAGATCGGCGAGATCGGCGAGATGCAGGATCAGGGGGTGGTCCCTTGGCCGGTTCTTGACGGTATAGACACGTTCCACCGCGGCCGGGTCTGCGGCCCGGGCGGCCAAACCGTAGACGGTCTCGGTCGGCAGCACGACGAGGCCACCTGCGAGCAGGGCGGACACGGCGCGATCGGCATCGACACTGATCGGTATCGACTCGGTGTGTCGCCGGTCAGAGCTCGTATCGGTTGGATCATGGTCGGCCATGGTGCCTTCAGCGTAGGGTGAGACGGCCAGCGGTTAGCCTGCGGGGGCTGAATTTGAGGAGTGACGATGCGAATGTTGCATGCCGATTCCGGTCATGACCTGACCTACAACGATGTATTCATGGTGCCGAGCCTGTCATCGGTGGGTTCGCGCCTCGGCGTGGACTTGACGACACCCGACGGCATCGGGACCACGATCCCGTTGGTGGTCTCGAATATGACTGCGGTTGCCGGCCGCCGTATGGCCGAGACCGTGGCGCGGCGCGGTGGGGTGGCGGTGCTGCCCCAGGACATCCCGGTCGAGGTGCTGTCCGGTGTCGTCCGCTACCTCAAGAGCCGTCATGCGGTGTTCGAGACGCCGATCACACTGTCGCCAGAGCACACCATCGCCGATGCGCTCGGTCTGATCCACAAACGCGCCCACGGTGTCGTCGTGGTGGTCGATGATGATGATCGGCCGTTGGGCATCTTCTCTGAGCACGATGCCGAGGGGTTCGACCGCTTCACCCAGTTGGCGCGGGTGATGAGCGCAGATTTGGTGACCCTGCCCCAGACGGTCACACCGACCGAGGCCTTCGAGATCCTCTCGAGCCAGCGCCTGTCGGT
>SKFX01000242.1 GCA_007117775.1 Ilumatobacteraceae bacterium | reverse complement strand
TCGTGGTCGATCTCGGCCTTGGTGTCGTGGTAGCTGAGCATGACGCGCGCGATGACGGCGGCCTCATGGCCGAGACCGGCATCGTCACCGCCGACCTCGCGCAGCCACGGTGCGGCCGGGTCGACATAGCGCACCGCCATCGACTCGGTGATCTTGGGCATGACGATCGACTCATCATCGCCGAGGTCGACGGTGCCGCCGGTCTGGACACCGGTCGGCACCGTACCGGCCTCGGCCTCAACTGCGGGCGTGTCACCGCTGGCGATGGTGGCGGGTGCGGGGCGCGCCGAGTCAGGGGTGATCGATTCGATCTGGGCGCGGGTCATCGGCCCGGCCAGATAGCTCATCGCCCAGCGGGTGCTGAACACCTCGGGGGTGTCCTTGGAGGCCCGACGAAGGATGAACTGGCGTTTGCCGAGACCCGAGATGGCATCGCCGATCGCCGCGGTGTCGACACCGCCGGCCGCGGCGCGCATCCCGTCGAGCAGGCGCGACTTATCGCGTTCGGTCTGCAGCCGGCCGATCATCCACACCCCGGCATTGGAGATCGCCTTGTAGTCGATGTCGACGGGGTTCTGGGTGGACAGCACGACGCCGACACCGAAGGCGCGGGCCGTCTTCATCAGCGTCATGATCGGCTTCTTGGTCGGCGGGTTCGCGGTCGGCGGCAGATAGCCGTGGACCTCGTCCATGTAGATGAGTGTCCGCAGGTCCGAGGTGCCGGACTGGCGGCGCATCCAGGTGACCACTTTGGACAGCACCAGCGAGGTGACGAACTGGCGCTCCTCGTCGGAGAGGTGTGCGGTGGTGATCACCGCGGCGCGCGGCGATCCGTCAGTGGAGCGCAGCATCGATTCGATATCGAGTGGAGTCCCCGCGCCCCAGGCGGCGAACGACGGTGATGCCAAGAGACCGTTGAGGCGCACGGCGAACGCGGTGCGGTCGCGGGGTGCGAAGAACTCGTCGAGGTCGAACACGCCGAGCTTGCGCAGCGGCGGCTGCTGCACCATGGCCACCAACCCGGCCAGATCGAGGCTGCGGCCCTCGCGCCAGGCATGGTCGATGAGATTGGACAACAAGATGTGTTCGCGGCTCGAGAGCGGATCGGCTGCGATGCCGACGAGGCCGAGCAGACCCGAGACGTATCCCTCGATCTCATCCGCGATCACCTCGGCATCGTCGGCATCGGGCGGGTTCAGCGATCCGACCAGATTCAGCGGTACACCCGATTGTGATCCGGGGGTGTAGATGGTGATATCGGATCCGGCGAGGCGTCGGACCTGATCGGGCCCGAGACCCCACCCCTCGAGGCCACTGCGCCACAGTTCGGCCTGTTGGGCGGCCAACTCGGCCACCTCGATGCCCTCATTGCGGGCCTGGGCCTCATCGACCCAGGGTTCGAAGTCCGACGCTGCGAACTCTGCGAAGGCGAGCTTGAGATTGGTCAGATCACCTTTCGGGTCGATGATCAAGACCGGCCGGCCCGATGCGAGGACCTCTTCGATCAACACCACGCCGAGTCCGGTCTTGCCGGACCCGGTCATGCCGACGATCACGCCGTGGGTGGTGAAGTTGTCGGGGTCGAGGCGCACCTCGTCGCCGGTGCGCTCACCGGTGGCGGGGTCGATGATGCCGCCGAGGAACAATCCGGACTCACTGCTCATATGACCAGCATTAGCAGATTTTCAGACGACGCACCGCTGTCGACCGTGCCATCGAGATCGCGGTCGACACCGCGGTTGACCCAGCCGGCGACGAAGATCTCGGTGACGATGCTCAGACGGCGAGCAGGTCGCGCGCCCCGGTGTCCGACGACGGGTGGCGCAGTTTGGACATGGCGCGGGCCTCGATCTGGCGGATGCGCTCACGGGTCAGATTGAAGTGCTCGCCCACCTCTTCGAGGGTGCGCGGTTCACCGCGGTCCAGACCGAAGCGCAGTTTGAGGATCTCGCGCTCGCGCTCATCGAGCGGTGCGAGCAGGCGGGTGATCTCCTCGGGCAGCAGCGCGGTGGCGGCGACCTCGAAGGGTGACTCGGCCGAACGGTCCTCGACCACATCGCCGAGTTCGGCATCGCCGTCCTCGCGCAGCGGTTCGGACAGCGACAATGGTTCTGCTGCGAAGCGCAGCGCCTCGGTGACCTTGTCCTCGGGCATCTCGACCTCGCGGGCCAGTTCGGCAAGTGTCGCCGGACGGCCGTACTTGAGCTCGAGGCGCGAGCGGGCCTTCTGCAGGCGTGCGAGGGTGTCCCCGGCGTGGACCGGCAGACGGATGGTGCGGCCGGTGTTGGCGATGCCGCGGGTGATGGCCTGGCGGATCCACCAGGTGGCGTAGGTGGAGAACTTGAAGCCCTTGCGCCAGTCGAACTTCTCGACGGCGTGCATGAGGCCGAGGTTGCCCTCTTGGATGAGGTCCAGCAGTGGCAGACCGGACGCCTGGTACTTCTTGGCGATCGAGACCACCAAACGCAGGTTGGACTGGACGAACTGGCGCTCGGCGTCCTCACCTTGGCGTGATGCCCGGCGCAGTTCACGCTTGCGGGCCGCGGTCAGCGAGCTGGCTTCGGCGAGTTCGGTGGTGGCTTCCTTACCGGCCTCGATCGCTTTGGCGAGGCGGACTTCATCGTCTTTGGTGAGCAGTGCGTATTGGCCGATATCTGTCAGGTAGAGGCGGACGAGGTCTTCATCGTCACGGTCGACGCGATCTTTGGCCACTGCAGCTCCCTGATGGTCGAGGCCCGGCGAACCCGGGCTGCGTGGACGAAACGATACCCACGCGATGGCCATGGTCAACCCATGGGTCCGAACAAGTCGCGCCATATCGCGCATATCGATCATGAGGTGTTCTCTATCGACTCCGGTGATAGGCGTCATGCCGCGTGGGTATTATGGCCCCATGCCGAATCCGATGTTCAACGAATCCTCGATGCAGCGCGCCGCCCAGACCTGGGCGCCGCCGAGCCCGTCGGGTCGAGCCGACGCGGGCTCGATCGCGGCCACCACCGCCGCGGGTCAGCGCGGCACCTTCACCATCCCCCCGGTCAGCGACGGCCCGGTGTCCACCTGGCAGGGCGGTGTGATGACCGCCGGTGGCGCCATCTCGGCGTCATTGGTGCTGTTCGTACTGTTGTTGGCCACCGCCGCGATCGGCTGGACCGCCACCCCGTCGTCGGTGCTCCCCGACGGCACCACTGCGATCAGCTTCCCGATGTTCGCCTGGATCGGTCTCGGCGTCGGCTTCGTCGCCGTCATCGCCTTGGCGTTCCGTCCGCAGCTGGCCCGGTTCCTGGCCCCGGTGTACGCATTGGCCCAGGGCTTCTTCGTCGGCGCCATCTCCAAGGCGTACGAGTCGGCCTATGACGGCATCGTCGTGCAGGCCGCGGCGGCCACGATCGCCACCTTCTTCGTGATGTTGGTGCTCTATCGCACCGGCATCATCAAGGTCACCGACAAGTTCCGCCGGATCGTCATCGGTGCCACCCTCGGCATCATGGTCATGTACGGCGTGTCGTTCCTGATGATGATCTTCGGCGGTTCACCGACGTTCCTGTCGAGCCCGAGTCTGCTCGGCATCGGTCTCAGCCTGGTGATCTGTGTGGTGGCAGCGATGAATTTGGCGTTGGACTTCGATCTGATCGAGCGCGGTTCGGCAGCGCAGATGCCCAAGTACTACGAGTGGTACGCCGCATTCGGCCTCCTCGTCACCATGATCTGGCTCTACCTCGAGTTCCTGCGCCTGATCGCCAAACTGCGTGACTGACCCCGATCACACCGATCCCGTGGATCGGCGCGAACAGCACGATCAGCGCAATCGATGGATCGAAGCGGCGGCCACCACGGCCGCAGGTGCGGTCCTCGGCGGCCTCATGGGCCGGCCGTTCGGTGCCGGTCGTCTCCTCGGCGCCATCGCCGCGGCGAACGGGGCGATCTCGGGGTGGCGGCGCATCTATGACTGGCGCCGGCCCGCAGGGGTGACGGCCTTCGTGCTGGATTCCACCTGGGCGCTCGGCACCACCACCGGATCGCTGGTCTCCCATGCCATCGCGGCGCTGCGCGGCGCACCGGGCTATGACGCGTCGCTCAGCATCCGCCAGAACCGCCACGTCTATCAGCGCGGTTTTCGGCCGCGACGCCACTTCGTGGTCACCGTCGGCAATGTCATCTCCGGCGCCGGTGACACCTCCGATGAGCGTCGACG
>SKFX01000018.1 GCA_007117775.1 Ilumatobacteraceae bacterium | reverse complement strand
CGTCGGCGGTGTTCAGTTGGTGGTCTCGCCCTCGGTGACACCGGACTGGTGCTCGGGGGGCAGACGCTTGGCGGTCACGGCGCGCAGATAGCCGGCGCCGACGCCGATCACGGCGGCGATTCCCACGCCGGTGAGGGCGACACCGATCCACCAGTGCCAGATATTGGCTGCGATCATGGCACCAGCGTAGTCAGTGGCTCCGCGATCTCGCGAGTCTGGGATCTCGCGAGTCTGGGATCTCGCGAGTCTGGTCGCGCCGGATCAGGCGGTGGTGGGGTCGGCGGAGCCGTCCATGGTGCTGCCGGTGCCGTCCATAGCGCCGGCAGGATCGCTGAGACATTGCTGCAGCCGATCCATGAGTCCATCGGGCATTTCGTCGCTCAGACATTTGCGGGCGATGGCGGCGCGCAATTCGGCATGGAACTCATAGGCCTGCAGGCAGTCACCGCAACCCTCGAGATGGCCGTGGATGTGCTGGCGTGCCTCATCGGAGATCTCCTCGTCCAAGAAGCGGTCCAACTCCTTGAGGGTCTCGTTGCAATCGGCGCTCATCTACTGGTCCTGTGATGCTTGCTCGGCTGGATCGGTGGCTCGGGTGAGTCCCCGTGCCTCTGCGTAGTCGTATAACGCCGCCTGCATCGCTTTTCTTCCCCGATGCAGTCGCGACATCACCGTGCCGACGGGGATGTCGAGGATCTCGGCGATCTCTTTGTAGGCGAAGCCGTCCACATCGGCGAGCAGCACCGGCAGGCGGAAGTTCTCCGGCAGGTCCTCGAGTGCGGTCTTGACCTCGTCATCGGTGAACAGATCCAAGAATGCATCCTCAGCCGAGAGGCCTCCGGCGGCCTGCTGCAGTGTCGGCAGTCGGCGATACAGGTAGAGCTCCTCCACATCGGCCAGATCGGTCTCGGTCGGGCGGCGCTGGCGGGCCCGGTAGGCGTTGATATAGGCGTTGGTCATGATCCGGAACAGCCAGGCGCGCAGGTTCGTGCCCTCCCGGAAGGTGTGGAAACTGCGATAGGCGCGCAGATAGGTGTCCTGCACCAGATCCTCGGCATCGGCCTGATTGCGCGTCATGCGCAGCGCGCTGGAGTACAGCTGCGGTGCAAACTCCATCGCCTGTTCGGCGAAGTCCTCGCGTTCTGCCATCGCAGCGGACGCTACCGCTCCACCCCGGTCTGTTCAGCGGAGGCCCCCCGGCCGCTCGATGGATCATCGGATGGTTGCATCGCTGCCTGTGCGGCGTCTTCGGCCTGTTGTTCGGCGATCTCAGCTGCGACCAGATCGGTCGCCAGGTCGTCGATGGCTCCGACGAAGCGATCCAGAAGACCGGCCAACAGCACACGCTCGTCGGGATCGAAGGCTCCGAGCAGGCGCGAGAGGGCGATGGCGCGGCGCTTGGAGATCGCCCGATGCCGGTTGCGGCCCGACCGGCTGGCGGCCACCTGCACGACACGGCCGTCATCACCGCAGGCGTTGCGCTCGGCGAGGCCGACGCTGATCAATCGTCCGACGGCGCGCGTCGCCGTTGACGGATCGACCCGCAGGGCCTCGGCCAACTCGCTCATCCGCCAGCGTTTACGGGTGACGAGCACATCCAGGGTGTCCATCTGGCCCTGATCGAGCGCGGTCTCATCGTTGCCGATGAAAAAGCCGCGTAGTCGCTGGGCGGCGGCACCGCGGCGCAGCTCACGCCACGCGATCGCGACCCGATAGGCGATCTCGACCTGGGCCGGATCACTGAAGTCGACACCGGGATAGCGGTCGTTGAACAACCGGTCCAGGCGGCCCTCGGGTGGTGAGATGGTCATCGTCGGAGAACCTAGTGGGCGATGCTGCGCCGGTGCGGGTCGGACCCTGGGCATCTCCGCGGGCATCTCCGCGGGCAACTCCGTGAACATCGTCCCGGGCGTCGGCGCGATGCGTGCGCGCGAGGCCGTCGGTCGGCCGAGGCGACCCGCAGCGAAGGGCTTCGCAGGTGGTCGCAGAGCCCGCGAGCGGAATCGAACCGCTGACCTACGCATTACGAGTGCGTTGCTCTGCCGACTGAGCTACGCGGGCGCGGCACCGATGCTACTGGCGATGAGACTGTTCCCGCAGAGATTGCTCTCGCTCAGCGCTTCAGAGGCAGGCGACGTCGCCACCCCGCCGGCGCGATGCCGACGCCCACGACGACAAGGCCGAGCGCCAGCCACACGATCATGGCCGGATTCACTCCAGTGGTCGGCAGACGGCCACCGTAGACGTTGATGGCGCTGAGTTGTATCTGTCCCTCGGCGATGATCGGGCCATCGAGACGTGTGCTCAGCGCCCCGCGGGTATCGGGTTCGGACAGTGAGCAGCGTGCACCGCGCGGGACGGTGAGGGATCGGCTCTCACCGGCGGCCACCGCCACTCGAACACCGCCATCGTCGAGTCCGATGGTCGACCCGGGCAGGATTCGGGGATCCGCGGCGAGATCGACGGTGAACTCGCGACCTGACGGTGTCGGCAGCACACAGCGCAACTCGAGTCCGAACGGCCCCGAGGGGGCCACACCCTCGACGATCTTGGCCACCTCGACGAGTGCTCCATCGAAACGGTTGGTGGCGGTCACCACGACGGTCTGGCCATCGGAGGTGATCGTCGTGGGGTTCGCAGCTGAGTCGAAGTCGATACTGGCTTCTGCGGCGCCGCCGTCATCGGTCTCGGTTCCCCAGCATTCGGTGCCGAGGGGGAGATTGCGTGCCACCACGAATGCCTCGGTCGCGCCGAGGGTGGTCCGGGTGTCGAGCACCCGCACCGTCTCACCCGAGACCGGGTCATCCCAGTCGCAGGTCAGCGCGATCTCGAAGGTGGCGGCTCCCAACTGGGCGGCGACCGGGCCGGTGAGGTTCTTGGCGACCGCCACCGAACCACCGCTGAAGGTGTTGGTGGCCCGCACCTCGACAGGGGGAGCATCGACGGCGGGAACCGTGACCGTGGCGATCAGTTCACGCGGTGGGCCGTCAGCATTGCCCTTGTCCACCTCGACGATGTCGCATTCGGCACCGGCAGGCACCGGATTGATGAAGCCGATCAACTCATCGGTGTCGAGTTCGAGCGAGAACGTCGGCATCTCGAACCCACCGATGGTGCAGGTGGCCTCGAAGACGAACGGTCCACGCGCCCACCCGACGGCAGGGCCTTCGAGCACCTTGGTCACCTTGATCCCTGATTCGGACAGATCACCGTCACCGTTGCCACCGGCCCGGTAGGTGTTGGTCACGGTGATGACCACCGGGTCACCGCTGTTGATCGGAGCTGGGTCGTCTTCGTCAGCGGAGATCTCAATCGATGCGGCACCGCGCGGATCGGGCTCAGCGGCCCAGCATTCGGCACCGAGGGGGAGCGGTTCATCGCTGCGGAGGATCTCTCTGGTGGTGACGCGTTCACGTTGGTCCACAAACACCTGGGTGCCGAGATCGGGAACGATCTCGCGCTCGCACAGCAACTCGAGTTCGAAATCAGCGGTCTGCATCGGACCGGCGGCATCGCCGGCGAGCACCTTGCGCACCTCGGCGGCACCGGCGGGGTAATCGTTCACGAAGGTCACCACCACGGGCCCGGGTGGGGGCTGGTTCGCCTCGTAGTCGGGGATGGTGATCGTCTGTGGATCTGTCAGTGGCACCCCATCGCCCGGATCGGTCTCGGTGACGGTGCACACATCGCCGCTCGGAATCGGTGAGACGGTGTCTTCGAGTTTCCTCGGTGACAACACGATCGTGCGTTCCAGCGACAGCGGACCGTCGGGATCGATGCAGGCCACCTCGAACACGAACGGACCCTGGGCCCAGCGCGCTCCGTCACCGGTCAGTTGTTTGATGATCCGCACTGCCCCGGTGGTATAGGTGTTGGTGATCTCGACCTCGGTGCCACCGGTCGAAGCGTCGACCCCGGCATCGACGATCACGGTGGCGAAGGTGGCATCGACCGCGGGCGCATTCGACGGGTCGATCGTGGTTGTCATCGAGCCCTGGGTCTCGGTCTCGGCGATCTCACAGATCGCGCCGGCGGGCAGCGTCGGATCCGTGATGACGGCGGTGTCGTTGTCGTTCAGTTCGAATGAGCGCGGATATCCCGGCAGCAGATCATCGGCTGTCGGGAAGGCGCACTTGACCCGAACCATGAACGGACCAGGCAGGGGCACCGCCGTCACTCCGGTGTCCCAGACGACGGTCTTGGTGATCGCGAGTCGACCTGAGT
>SKFX01000163.1 GCA_007117775.1 Ilumatobacteraceae bacterium | reverse complement strand
GGTGACGGGATCAGCAGCTCCTCAGGTGGTGGGGCGTCGCTGCGGACCGGACCGCTGACACATTCGCCCACAGCGTCGATCTGGCCGAGTTCCTCGGCGAGCAGCTCCACCAGTCGGGTGCGGCCGTAGTTGCTGAGATGGATCCGATCGGACTGCAGCGCAGCCGGCTCGGCACGCGTCACCCCGGCCCAGTCGACCACCCGCACATTGGGCCGGCCGATCAGCGCATCGACGATGAGTGAATTGACACCGACCCGATCGTCGTTGAACTCGGTGACGGTGACGAGCACGACCTGACGATCGCCGAGACCGTCGACGATCCGCTCGAGACGCTCCTGATACTCCCCGAGATCGCCGCGGAAGTTCGTGCCGAGGTTGATCACCACCGCATCGAGGTCGAGGCCCTGATCCGGGTCCAGGCGTTCATTGAGCACCTGTTCGGCATATTCGATGTGTCTGCCGACCTCGGCCGCGATATCGACACTCCACCCGGCCAACGACAGCGCCGTGCACATCTCACCGCCGTAACGCTCGGTGGTCGAGGCGGTGATCGAATCACCGATCATGAGCAGGCGGTTGCCGGCAACCGAGGCTGCCACCGGGCCGGTCTCGGGCTGGGTCAGCAATTCGAGGCGCGGTGCGATGGTGCCGACGACCATCGCGTCGGCGGGATCGATCGTGAGCTCATCGGGGACGACCCCCACCCCGCCGAGTGTCGCGACCGGCACCGGACCCTCATCAGAGGCGACCGATGTGGCACATGCGCTCAGCAGCGACGAGACCGCTGCTGTCACCGCTGCTATCACCACCGCCGAATGCTGAGACCGCACTCCCCCATTCAACCGCATCGGTCTCACGATCTGCTGGCACCGAACCCGGTCGAGTCGAATCCGTGGCGCCGAACGCTGTGACATCGATCACGGTGACATCGGACACTAAGGTGCTCCTGGGCGGCACAGTATGCCAGGAGTAGTCACATGATGGAATTAAAGTTCGGGGGTCGTCGTGGATGAGATGCGTTGGATGGATGCGACGGCCGTGGCCGACGCGATCGCGGCCGGGGATCTGAAGGCGTCCGAGGTACTCGATGCCGCCATCGGCCGCATCGAATCAGCCAATCCGACGCTCAATGCGGTCGTCATCGACTGCTTCGATCGGGCCCGCGACGAGGCCGTCTCCGTCACCGGATCGCCCGATGCCCGCCTCGCTGGTGTGCCGACACTGCTCAAGGATCTGTGGGCTGATCTGGCCGGAGTGCCCCTGACCAACGGCAATCGTGCGCTGCGCGACGCCGCCCCGGTCTCGACATTCGACTCCACCCTCGTCGAGCGATACCGACGCGCCGGGCTCATCATCGCCGGACGGACCAACTCGCCGGAACTCGGCAGCCTGCCGGTCACCGAACCCCTCGCCTATGGCCCGACGCGCAATCCGTGGAACACCGACCATACCCCGGGTGGCTCGAGCGGCGGCGCGGCGGCAGCGGTCGCTGCCGGTCTGGTGCCCATCGCCCACGCCTCCGATGGCGGCGGATCGATCCGCATCCCGGCCTCATGTTGCGGTCTGGTGGGATTGAAGCCCTCACAGGGTCGCATCACCCTCGGACCGGCGCGCACCGAGAGCAATCTCAGCGTCGAACATTGCGTGACGCGCACCGTGCGCGATAGCGCGTTACTGCTCGATCTCTCCGCCGGGCCCGGTATCGGTGACAGCGTCATCGCACCGGCACCCACCGCGCGCTATACCGATGAGGTCGGTGCCGATCCCGGTGTCCTGCGCATCGGGGTCCTCGACCACGACCCGCGCGGCACCCCGGTCGATCCATCCTGTGCCCAAGCGGCCAACGACACCGCTGCACTACTGGCCTCCCTCGGCCACCAGGTCGACACCTCCTGGCCCGAAGCCCTCGCCGATCAGACCATCTCGGAGCGCTTCATGGCCCAATGGGCAACGAATATGGCCGTCGGCATCGCCGCGATGGGTCGCAGCCTGGGCCGCGAGCTCACCGAGGACGAGGTCGAGCCGGTGAACTGGGCGATGGCGCATTTCGCCCGCAACTTCTCCGCGGTGGACCTGGCCGAATCGCAGGCCACCGTGGCCGGCTTCCGCCGCCGCGTCCATGCCTGGTGGGATACAGGCTGGGATCTGCTCATCACCCCGACCGTTGCGCAACCCCCACCGCGCATCGCCGAGCATCTGGCGACTGACGACGACCCGATGGCGGGGATGCGACGCTCCGCCGAGTGGGTCTGCTTCACCAGCCAGTTCAACATGACCGGCCAACCGGCCATCAGCCTGCCGCTCGCGTGGAGCGACGACGGCCTGCCGATCGGGGTGCAGCTCGTCGCCGCCTACGGTCGAGAGGACCTCTTGATCCGGGTCGCAGCACAGCTCGAGGCAGCCCGGCCGTGGACCGATCGACGACCCGAGCTATCGGCGTGGACATGACGAAACGATGACGCGAAGGTCGTTTCGATGACGAATCGCGACCGAATCGTTCGCGATCGCGTGAATCGGTGTCACCACCGGCCATGACAGCGCTAGACAGGCGATATGGAACACACCAGCGCTGCGAACCGACTGCTCGTCACCAGCCGCATCCCCGCGCCCGAGCGTGACGCAGCCGATGCCGACGGTGCCCGCTGGAGCGCAGCCCTGCAGGTCGGACTCATCGTCAGCCTGCTCGCAGCGGTGTTCTCGGTGGCGTTGCAGGGTGCGGTCTCCACGACACCGCTGGTGCTGAGCGTGATGGTGATCGCCTTCACCTCATCGTGGGTCGTGACCGGCCGACCGCTCCGCCGCTGAGCTGCGCCTCGATCCCCGCGTCGAGCGCGAGGGGCCGCGACCGATCAGGCCCGCTCAGTGACCGTGACGGTGACCGTGACAGTGGCCGTCACCATGATCGTGGCTGTGAACATGACGGTGATCGATGATCATGATCAATGGTCATGGCCGATGTAGTCGTGTGCGAGGTCATGGACCTCGAAAGCCACAGCAGCTGCGGCACTCAGATCACCAGCCGCTAATTCGGCGTCGAGGCGATCGAGGGCGTCGAGCATGATGACGAGCTGCTCAGCGGTCAGGATCTCAGCTGCGATCACCGCAGTCCGGAACTCCGCCACCGTGGCTCGCTGACGCTGCGGATCCAACACCCCGGCGTGCAGCTCATCGTCGAGGGCGTGCATGGCGTTCACATCGGGTTCACCCGGTGCCGCCGCGCCGTGACGCATATCTCCGTGATCCATATCGCCGTGATCCATATCGCCGTGGTTCATGTCGGCGTGGTTCATATCGCCATGGTTCATATCGCCGTGATCCATGCCGGCGATATCTCGGACCTCGGCCATCACCGGGACCGACCCGGCGTCACCGAAGTCGAGGACGACGGGGACCTCCCCGACCATGAGCATCTCATCGCGATCGACGTCGAAGAGCATCACATGGACACCGCCGGGCTCCATCACCAGGGTCGCACCGGCCTCGATCTCGAAGCCCTCGGTGCGTTCGCGCATGCTCATCACCCCATCGTCAGCCGCGATCGTCTCGTGCAACTCGACGCGGGCGAGGTCAGATTCGACACCAGTCAGCAGCAACATCTGATCGCTGAGGTTCGAGACGCTGATATAGGCCGCTGCCACCGACTGGCCCATCGCTGGCAGCCGCGCCCACGGATCAATCAACTCGACCGAATCGCTGGCCACGATCTCGGCCGTATCGGTGTCGGCAATCTGTTCGCCGATCGTGGTCGCCACCGTGTCATCGACCTCAGCGTCATCGTCACCACCGCAGGCCACCGCCGCCATCGCCAACGCGATCGCTACGAGACCAGCAGCACCGCGTCGGGTCGAAGGCCGCCACACCCGCATCTCAGATGCCATGGATGCCATGCTAACGGTGGGGTCCGCTCGGCCGGAGTCGCCCGATGTGACTTCAACCACGGCCCTACACTCGTGATATGGCGAACTCCCCCGAGGTTCGTGCCCGACCGGCCCCGGCACGCCGATGGTTGGTGCGGGCGCTGGTGGCGCTGCTGGCAACCGCTGCGGTGCTGTTCGGTGCGGTGCTGATCTACGCGAACTTCATCAACGACCCCCAAGACGCCCTCACCGAGGTAGATCTGCAAGCCGCCCTCGTCGAGTCCACCTCGCCTGAGGATGCCCCGGTCGATGCGATGCCCGATGAACTCGAGGACCCCGATGCCGAGGCGGCTGAAGCGACCGGCGACGATCCGGGGGACGATCCGGGCGTCGAGGGGCGATGGGTGGCGACGTCGGAGTCCGAGGTCGGCTACCGCGTCACCGAGGTGCTCTTCGGTGTGAACACCGAGGGTGTGGGACGCACCAGCGAGGTGGACGG